>JAHDBB010000556.1 GCA_020630635.1 Chitinophagales bacterium | reverse complement strand
ACCTTTTTCGTTTTCAAGTTACTATGTTTATAGAACAAATGATTAAAACATGAAAAAGTCCATACAAAAAGAGTTTTTAGCATGGTACAAGGATTTCCATGAGCCATTTGTAAGATACTGTTCTGGATTAGCTTTTGGGATTATTTCAGCAGAAGATTTAGTCCAAGACACCGTATTGCAAACCCTCCAACAATATGATAAAATCAGAAATAAAGATAAACTGGCTTCCTACATGTTTGGGATTGTACACAACATTGTTCGGAACAAGCGACGAAGGCTAAAATTTCGGGGAGATTGGGACAAGGAATTGACGAGGCAATTGGAGGCAAAAGCACCAAGCCCCGAAGTTGCTACCGATATTCACTTCTTGATGAAAGCGATGGATCAACTTACCCTCAATCAAAAATCTACCTTGATTTTATTTGAAATCAGTGGATATCGAATCAAAGAAATAGCAGAATTGCAAGGCGAGTCAGAGTCAGCTATCAAAACTCAACTCCATCGAAGTCGCAAAAAACTAAAAAGTTTACTTTCTGAAGAAGAAAATACAAAGGTCAGTTTACAACAAAGTATGGCAGCATTTGCATCTATACTGTTCTAAAAATATAAATTATGAAAACATTCAAACACATCAAAAATTTACCATTAGAAGTCAGCTTCCAACAGGTCGAGCAATGGGTCATGAATTATGAAAACCCATCTGATAAAAATAAAAACTGGCTTCAAAAATTAGTGGATTTTTTCAACCCCAAAAGCCTCAAAAGTTAGCCAAAAGTTTGTTCTTATCCGAATGGCAAAATTCCATAAATTCCTAAAAATTCGAGTCAAGACAATGGACTGGGGCTAAGAAGTAGTGTCTATTACCAACTAGCCCCGATAGTAGTGGTATGAATGCAAGTGGCATTGCACCACAAGTCGAAAAGACTTGCGGTAATGGCGAAGCTGCATTCATAAGAACGGATAGCGGGACTTTCCATTACGACAAAGCACGAAAAGTTCGCTCCTAAGAAAAAATATCCTTTATTTAAAAAATTTTAATACTCATTTATGGACTTAGTTGGATTGGGGATTTTTAATCTCATGGCATCGCTATGTCTTTACCAAAAAATAAAAAGTTATGAACTATCAAAATGAATTTTTTAAGTATAGTACTCAACACCTGAATCTTAACAAAGATATGGTCCAACATTATACAGGATTACAAACCAGTGTTCCCTTGTATAATTTTACGCCCTCTATTATGGAAGAACGAAAACTCAATGTCGCACAAATGGACGTTTTTTCAAGGCTGATGATGGATCGAATTATCTTTTTAGGCGTACCTATTGATGACTATGTGTCCAATGTGATACAAGCACAGTTGCTTTTCTTGGAATCCATTGAGCCTAAACAAGATATTATGATGTACATCAATAGTCCAGGAGGATCTGTTCCATCAGGCTTGGGCATTTATGACACGATGCAATATATTAGACCCGATGTAGCGACGATTTGTACAGGCGTATCTGCTTCGATGGCGGCTGTGTTGTTGTGTGCAGGTACTGCGAAAAAAAGAACGGCTTTACCCCATGCAAGAGTGATGATCCATCAACCATCGGGCGGCGTAAGAGGTCAACTTTCAGACATGGAAATTACCTATCAATTTTATAAAGACTTGCAGAAAGAATTGTATGATATACTGGCGAAACATACAGAACAAAGTTATGAACAGATTACAAAGGATTGTGACAGAGACAATTGGATGACCAGTCAACAAGCCAAAGAATATGGTTTAGTCGATGAAGTGCTTGAAAGAATGGTTTAAGAGATAGTAAAATAAAAAACCGCCTTGCATTTATGACAAGGCGGTTTTGTGTATATTTATAGATTTTTATCTTATTCTACCAATAGTTTCTTAACGACTACTTGACCCTCAATTTCCAATTTTACAAAATAACTACCTGTCATCAGATTACTAATATCTAAAACATTGTTAGCAATTTTTTGTTGTAAAACCAATTGTCCAACGACATTGTAAACCTCAACGTTTTCAATAAGATAGCTGGTATTGATTCGTACTTGATTTTGAGCAGGGTTGGGTTGTAAAGCAATCTCTTTTGCTAGTTCCAAATTTTCTAAGCTAGTACAATCAATCACATTAATCGTAAAAGTTTGAGAGACTTCATCCGTTCCATCATTTAAAACACCCGTCACGATAGCTGTTCCTACCTCATTGGATAAATCAAAAGTGATGGTTCCACTATTTCCACTTGCATAGTCCACAACAATATTAGAAATCAAATCTGCGTTATCTGTTGTTGCTGATAAGCTTAAGGTATCTTCTTCATTGATTCCTCCATTTATATCACTAACGTTGAGCATGTAATTGTCAGCACTTCCAGCACAAATTTCATCTTCAGTTGTGGCAAGACTAAATGAAGGAGCATCATTGACACCATTGACATTAATCGTAATAGTATAGCTTCCCTCACTTGCATTTATTCCATCATTCACCGTAAATTCAAGGGTCGCATATGCTTCTCCAAATTCATCAGCATTGGGTGTAAATACAAGGTTGGCAATATCGCTACTACTCAAATTTTGTCCAACTGTTACGGCTTCTCCATTGAGTGCCAAAGTACCATTGGTCGGTAAAGTAACGATGGTAATAAATGCATCTTGATTACTGTCAAAATCGTCATAGTTGAAATCTGATGTAGCAAAGGTATAGCTACTATCCTCATCCAAAGAAACGACACCATCCGCAGCCGTTGGCAAAATGACACCTCCTATGTTTTCACAGAAAGTAATGCCATTAGGAGAGTAGTCATAATAAAAGCCTGTCAAAATATCCACATCCCCATCATTGTCAATATCATAGAGTGCGGGAATATTGAACCCTTCTTGTAATTGTAAATTGAAAGGATCATTAACAGGTGGAGCAAATTCTGGTGATGAATTTCCAATATTTTCATAATAATTAAAGTTGTTTTCATCTTCATAAATATACAAACCTACGAATACGTCTAGGTCTCCGTCACCATCTAAATCCTCAAAAGAGGGAAAAGCTACTTCATTATCTTGAAGGGTAGACAAGCCAAAGGGGTTCGTTTCAGGTGATGCAAAATTAGGGTTTGTAGCAGAGCCTACATTGTTATAAAATACAAAATTTGCATCATCATAATAGACAACAGCCATAATATCCAAATCACCGTCGCTATCTATATCTACTAATTTAGGAATATACAATCCCAATTCTGGATTGGCTGGTAGTCCAAAGGGATTGTTTTGGACAAGAACCGATGAAAAAAGAGGAATTTGGGGCGTTCCAATATTTTCATAGTACTTAAAGGATGTATCGTCATAACTGTAAATATCAAATGCTAAAAGATCATTGTCTCCATCTCCATCTAAATCTCCTACTGTTGTGAGTAAAAAACCTTGACCAGGCAATCCAAAGGGAGCTGATTGTTGTGGACCGTAGGAAGGCGCATCAGGAGTCCCAGTATTTTCAAAATAGGCAATTCCGTTTCCATAACCATTATTGGTCAAAAGGTCCGCATCGCCATCATTGTCCATATCTGCAAAAGTAGGAACAATGGGTCCATCTTCTTGAAAAACAATCCCAAAAGCATTATTGACAGGAGTAGCAAATTCTTGGGCTTGCAAAGGACTTCCGATGACTAAACTTAGTGCAAGAGAAGCAGAAGCCAAAGCAGGTTTTACCCATAAATGATGAGACCAACGACTCAGTTGATTTTGCAGTTTTTGGATACGCCCAATCAGTTTATTTTGTTGGCGTTTAGAAAGGTCTTGCCAAGTTCGATTTTGACGTTGTTTATTGAGTTGTCGAATAGACTTGTACAATAAACGCAATGAATGTGAGAAGTAATTATTTGATTTCATAGTGCTTGATTTTTTAGCTCAATGGTGAATTATCATGATAAATAGTTTTTTTAGGAGCGAAGGGTTTCGTGCTTCGTCGTGATGGCAAGTCCCGCTATCCGTTCTTATGCTAAAATCCTAGCAAACCCTTTCAGCCAACGCTGCGTTTAGCATACCACTACTATCGGGGCTAGATCGTTACGGTCGGGACTTCTTAGGACCAGAAAAATGGGGCGAAAGTGACAATGGGACGTAAGAGGACGATATTTTATAAATACGAATCAAATGATCTTTGAAAAATTTTTCGTCCCAAAACCACGAAAAGAACAGAAAGAGACCCATCATGACGAAGCCATTGCCTTTATCTCCTAAAAAATACTGTAATAAAGACGATTGAAATATTAAAACGTTGCTTTAAAACTAAATATTTTATTTTATAGGTTTTGCCCAAAAACTGGCTTGTGGAGTTGATAAGCTCAAACGATGAT
>JAHDBB010000555.1 GCA_020630635.1 Chitinophagales bacterium | reverse complement strand
AATGGTGAATTGTGAATGGTAAATTATAAATGCGGTTCATTTCGTGAGCTTCACCCTAAAGAACATTTTTTAGGAGCGAAAGGTTGGGTGCGTTGTCGTAATGGAATGTCCCGCTATCCGTTCTTATCAACCCTTGTAGAGCAAATTCGTGAATTTGCTCTACAAGGGTGATACCACTTCTATCGGGGCTATTTTTGAAAGGTCTAAACGTTGACAAGATGATTTGACTGTTCATTTCGTGGTTTTTGGGACGAGGGGACGACTTAGCGGTTCAATTCGTGGTTTGGGGACGAAAGGGACGTTTACGGTTCAATTTGTGGTTTGGGGACGAGGGGACGTTTACGGTTCATTTCGTGGTTTGGGGACGCTTTCGGTTTGATAGTTTTCGATTAATAAATCATCAATCGCCCCTTTACGTCACATCGTCCCAACATGTACGAGATGAACAGTTCGTCCCTTTATAAACGTTGTGTCCTCAACCAATTAGACTCGATAGTAGCGGTATGAATGCAAATGCGTTGGCTACCCAAAACAAGGCTGCATTCATAAGAGCGGATAGCGAGGAGAGCCGTTGCGATGAAAGAGTAATAACCGTTCTCTCCTAAAAATAATCAAAGAAAAAACAAAAAATATTTTGACGGATTTACTAGATTTTTTTCAAAAACGTGCTGATGGATTTTTGCAAGAATGGACAGAGGCAAAACAGCGAATCAACTTAGTTTCTACCTTGAGACTATTAGCGGTATTAGCTATTTTGCCCTTGATTTACTTTTTTGTAACGACTCAAAATGTGCTTTGGTTGGTGCTGACCATTCTGATGATTATCGCATTTATTGCATTGGTCACTTGGCATCAAAACTTGTTTGAGCGAAAGATTTTTTTGGAAAATATCAAGACCATTAATGAGGAAGAAGTCAATGCTTTAAAACAAAAGTTTGAGCATTTTGTATCGGGTCAAGAGTTTGTCAACCCAGCCCATTCTTATACGTATGATATGGATATTTTTGGGCAAAACTCTATCTTTCAATATCTGAATCGTACTTGTACGGCTTCGGGAAAAGTGCGTTTGGCAGACATGCTTTCGACTCCTTTAAAAACAAAAGAGTCCATTTTGGAGCGACAAGCAATCCTTCAAGAATTGGCAGAAAAGCTGGAGTTTCGTCAAAAGTTTCAAGCGATGGGTCTAAATGTAAAGGAAGATCCCAAAGAAAATCAGCAGCTTTTTCGATGGTTCAAAGAGCCACCACAATTTTTGAATAATGGCTTATTGAAAGTACTGATTTATGTGTTGCCCTTAGCATTATTGGCATTAACCATTCTTTCTTTTTGGGATTTAAAATTTGGCAACTTAGCCATTTTATTAGGCTTTATCAATTTGGGAGTTGTCGGTTTTTTCACTAAAAAAATCAACCACATCCACCAAAAAGTCAGCACCAAAAATGGAGTCTTAGGCAAATACTTGAGGTTACTAAAAGTCATTCAAGAAGAGTCCTTTCAACATCCACATTTACAGCATCAACAATCAAGTGTACAAGCATCGTTAAAGGCTATCGAAAAGTTTCAAAAAATTGTCAATCGCTTTGATCAACGACTGAATATTTTAGTAGCTGTTTTCTTAAATGCGTTTATACTTAATGATCTTCGTTCGGTGATTGCTATTGAAGATTGGAAAGTCAAAAATCAAGAAAATATAGAACAATGGTTGGCAGTCATTTTTGAAATAGATGCGCTTAATAGTTTGGCAAATTTTGCTTTTTGTCATCCACATTTTATTTATCCGACCATTGAGACGACACAAAAACAAATACGAATGCAAGGAGTCGGACATCCATTGATTCCGCCGTCTGTATGTGTGGCAAATGATTTGACGATTGGCGATAATGAAAAGATGATTATTTTGACGGGTGCAAATATGTCGGGCAAAAGTACCTTTTTGAGAACACTTGGAGTCAATACGATTTTAGCTTTGATCGGTGCGCCTGTTTATGCCAAAGAGTTTTCAACGCCCATTTTGGACATTATGACGAGTATGCGTTTGACAGACTCACTCAAAGAAAGAGCTTCGTATTTTTATGCAGAACTCAAGCGTTTACAAAGCATCGTTCAAACATTGGAAGAAGGAAAACAACTGTTGATTATTTTAGACGAAATTTTGAAAGGAACCAATTCAGAGGATAAGTTATCGGGTTCGATTGCCTTGATTAAGCGATTTACTGACTATAATTGTCTTGGCATTATTGCGACCCATGATTTAGAATTGGGTAAATTAGAAGAACAATATCCAAATAAAATAAGCAATCATTGTTTTGAAAGTATCATCGAAAATGACGAGTTGTTTTTTGATTATACTTTACAAGCAGGCGTTGCAAAAAACAAAAACGCCACTTTTTTAATGGAGACGATGGAAATTATATAGTGACTGGTGACTAACAATATTAATTATACAAAAACTAAAAATTCATGTTAACCAAAGGAGCCGTTAGAACAAAAATTTTATTAGTAATTGGGATACTAGTGTTGCTCAATTTGATTGGCTATACTTTCTATAAACGCTTTGACTTTACAGGCGACCAACGCTACACATTAAGCAAAGCGACAGATGATATTTTAAAGGAGTTAGAACAACAAGGGGAGCCGCTAACGATTAAAGCCTACTTTTCGGAAGGTTTACCCACTCAATCAGGTATTGATAAGTTGCGAAACGATTTTAAAGAAACCATCATTGAGTATAAAAACTTGTCGGGTGGTTTGATTAACTACGAATTTATCAATCCCAATGAAGATGCAGCGTTGGAACAAGAAGCCCAACAAGCAGGGATTCCACCACAAATGTTGCGAGTACGAGAAAGCGATCAGTTGGTACAAAAGCGGGTTTATTTTGGCGCACAATTTTTGTATGGCGACCAGACCGAAGTATTGCCTTCGATACCTCCTGGTGCTGCCTTAGAATATGCTCTTTCTTCGACTATCAAAAAGATGGCAGTTCAAAATAAATCATCTATTGGCTTTGTACAGGGACATGGTGAACCGAGTATTGCCGCTTTGCAACAAGCAGCACAAGAGTTGGGTATTTTATACAATATTGGAAATGTCAATTTGAACGATACCAGTTTTATTAATACTTTTAAAAGTATTGCGATTGTTGCTCCGACGGATTCTTTTACGGTTAACGAACTCAATAATTTAGATCAATTTTTAGCACAAGGCAAGGGGGTTTGTGTTGCCATCAATCGTGTGGGAGCCAATCTTGGAGAATCGACACAAGGTTTTGCGGTCACGACGGGTTTGGAAACTTGGTTGGAAGGCAAAGGAATTGTAGTAGAGCCATCTTTTTTGATGGACCAAAAATGCGGAAATGTAACGGTTCAGCAACAAATGGGCTTTTTGCGTATTCCTCGTCAGATTCCATTTCCTTATTTGCCCAATATTCAAAACTTTGCGGATCATCCGATTACCAATGGGATTGAGTCGGTGGTTTTTCCTTTTGCGAGTGCGGTGGGTTACAATGCAAAGGATGCCAATGCCCAATATACGCCTCTCGTCTTTTCGTCTAATCGTACATCAGCACAAGCTCCTCCCAACGCTTTTGACATCAGTAAGGAATGGCGTGCCAATGACTTCCAAATGGGTAAGCAAAGTATTGGCGCAGTATTGGAAGGCAACTTGGTGGGTGATATTCCTTCTCGTTTGGTGGTGTATGGAGATGGTGATTTTGCGACCAATGGTGAAGGTCGTCAGGCTCAAAATTTATCGCCTAATAATGTGAGTTTATTGGTTAATGCTATTGATTGGTTATCGGATGATACAGGTCTAAATGAATTGCGTACAAAGGCGGTCACTTCTCGTCCTTTGAATGCGGATATTAGTGATAGTAATAAGTTGTTGATTAAGATTGGTAATTTTGTGGTTCCTATTTTATTGGTGGTTTTGTATGGCGTTTATCGTTGGGTTAGACGAGGGGTTAGAAGACGAAAATGGATGAATGAGAAGTATGGTTAATTGTGTTTTACGGTTCGCTTTTTACATGTTGGGGCGAGGGGACGTTGTGGTTCATTTCGTGGTTTTGGGACGAAGGGACGTTGTGGTTCCGTTTTTGATTTTTTCTCTTCATACAACTAGAATCAGGATTTATAGGATTGTAGGATTAGCTTGATTTTTTCAGTTCGCTTCCTGACTTCATCCTAAAGAATGAAGCAAAACATTTCGAGCGTTTCTTTTCTTTTTTAGGAGCGAGAGTTTGTTTACTTCGTTGCGATAGAAAGTCCCGCTATTCGTTCTTATGAATGCAGCCAACGTTTTACGAAGCCAACGCATTGCATTCATACCACTACTATCGGGGCTAGTTGGTTTTGGA
>JAHDBB010000554.1 GCA_020630635.1 Chitinophagales bacterium | reverse complement strand
ACTTTTTTGAAAGTTTTTTGATTTTTTCCGCTTGCAAAATGAGGTTGTTTGCATTGTATAAGTAGACGTAGAAGGAATTTGAGTTTTTAAATTATCCTAACAGGCTATAAACATGAATGACACCGCTTATAATGATAACAACAAATTGAGCATTAAATCTTGGGCAGAAGAAGATCGTCCCAGAGAAAAATTGCTTTTGAAAGGTCAATCGGCTTTGACCAACGCAGAATTGATAGCCATCTTGATTGGTTCGGGAACCCGTCAGTTGTCGGCTGTAGAAGTCGCACAAAAAATCTTGGCGGGTTCCCAAAATAATTTGAATGTCTTGGGTAAAAAGACAGTGAAAGAACTCTGTAAATTTCAAGGGATTGGACCTGCAAAAGCGATCTCTATTGTCGCTGCTTTAGAGATGGGTAAACGCAGACAGAAATCTACGGTTTTGGAACGCAAGCAGATTAAAAGTAGTCATGATGGTTACGCCTTTTTTCAACCCATTATTGGGGATTTGCCTCATGAAGAATTTTGGATGTTGATCTTGGATCGAAGTAATAAAATTATGGGAAGTGAACGAGTGAGTATTGGGGGAGTTGCAGGAACAGTAGCTGATATTAAGATTATTTTTAAGAAAGCATTAGATTGTCTGGCTTCCTCCATCATTGTTGCCCACAATCACCCATCTGGTAATTTGCGTCCAAGTGAAGCTGATAAATCTTTGACGAAAAAGGTATATCAGGCAGGTAAAATTTTGGATGTCTCGGTGCTTGACCACTTAATTATTACGGAGAATGGATATTTTAGTTTTGCGGATGAAGGAATGATGAGTTGATAGTGTTTTTATAATGAGTTTTAATGAGTTAACGATTTATCTGTTTTTGAGCGGGAGCGGGTTTTCTGTTCTGAGTACGTGTCGGTGGGAAATACACACAATGAGCCAACTATTGTACCTTTTTGCTCGCTCCCTTTTTTTGTAAAAACTTTCAATTATTGATAACTCCAATAAACTCCCTCGCTGCTTTCTCCCAACTAAACAAACTTGCTTGTTCTAAAGAAAGCTGTCGATGTTTTTTCAAAAGTATTTTATCATTACTTAATCGTACAAGTAAGTTGGTAAGCTCATTAACATCATTCGGATTAAAATAAAAAGTCGCATTGCCACCGACTTCTGGAAGACTTGAAATATTGGAGGTAACAACTGGTGTACCACAAGCCATGGCTTCTACAATCGGTAATCCAAAGCCTTCATACAAAGAAGGATAGACAAAAAGCTGTGCCATAGAATATAAAATGGGCAAGTCTTCTCGTTCCACATAACCCGTTAAAATGATGTCGTTTTTAAAATGAGACCTTTCTATTTTCTTTAATACATCATCAATTTTCCAACCTTTTTTGCCTACCAAAACCAATTGAGTTGCTTGTTTGCTTTCTGCTTTAAATTTTTCAAAAGCTCTTATCAAAATACCCAAATTTTTGCGAACTTCCAAAGTACCTGTATATAAAAAATAAGGTGGTCGAATTTGATACTTACTCAAAATAGATGCTTTGGAAGTAGGTACAAAATCAGCTTCTTTGCCCAAATAAATCGCTTCAATTTTCCCTTTGGAAACAGGATAATGTTTTTCTAAATCGCTTCGAGTATAAAAAGAATTGGTGATAATCTTGTCGGCATTTTTTAGGATGCGAGGCAAAAATAACTTGTGAAAAGTATGGCTAACAAAAGAGTGATAGTCTGGAAATAGGACTGGTGTAAGATCATGGATAACCGTAAAACGTTTAATAGATTTGGGAAGATTAAAAGGTCCAAAATGACAAGGCTCAATGACTATATCCATCCCATATTTTTTCATCAAATTGGGAATAGTCGTGAATAAACGAAGTCGTTGATGCAAAGGGATAGAGGAATTAATAGGAGCAATAATTTCTGTCACATTTTCTATATCATTTTTTGCTTGAGGTCGTACTACAAAGTATTCATTATCTTTATCTAAATGAGCGATGTTTTCAATAATGGCTTTCGTATAAAAGTGAATGCCTGCATATTGCAAATCCAATGCATCTCCAATAAACGCTACTCTTTTTTTATTTTTCATTCCTCCTAAATTTTCTTATAAAATAGCCATAAAAAAAAGGTCAACAACAATCCTTCTAAGGGTTGAATCACATGATAAGTGACATTGGGATGAACAACCGACCAAAAACCATCAGGGACTTTTTTGACCAATAAACTTAAAGGCTGTATTGCTGCATCAACTGGATAAACAGGCAAAATCCCACTTGCATACAATCCAATCAATAATACAATCAATCCACAACATCCTAAAAAAATAGGAGAACGCCAAAAAAACTTTTGATTGGGAATATGAAAAGCTCGTAAAAAAAGCAATCCAAAAGTCGCTCCCAATAAGTTGATAATGACATCATTAAAATCATAATAATCGGTCCGTTGAGGGGCTAAATAAAAGTACTGATAAGCTTCATCTAAGGCTCCCAAAAGCGTAGTATAAAATAAGGTCAAATGATAATTAGAGATCAACGGAAATAACAAAATCGCCATCATCGCATATTGCAAAAAATGGACAACTTCAATATTGATAACCACCAAAGTTTTAAAACTAATAACAGAAAAAAGAATACTGGAAATGAGGTAAAACAAGGTCCACCATCTTTTATCTTTCAAGACATTTTTTAAAATAGGAACCAAATATAAACTTAATCCCAATAAACTCACTCCTAAAATAATGGCATTATAAGTATCTCGACTAAAGCCTCCAAAAATTTTGACAGTCAATAATCCCACTTGTTCATGAGGCAAAACAACCAGCAAAAAATAGATAAACGCAATTAATAAATTGAGTCCTTTTCGCTCTTGTAGGTATTGTATAAATGCTTTCAATATTAGAAGGAATTACTTTTTAATCAATTCTTGTAAACCTTCCAAAAGTCTATCTAATTCTTTCGTTGAGGTATAAACGTTAGGCGTGATTCGTATGGCAGAAGCATCTGGCAAGCCGACAGACTTTACATTTAACTGTTGATTTTCTCGTAGATGTTTTTTTATCTTTCCAGCTCTTAAACCATCAATAGAAAAAGTCGCTAAAGCACAAGAATAGTCTTCTTTTAAAGAAGTGTGTAAACGCAATCTATCGAGTTGTACTGCTTCTTGTGTCCAATAATTTTTCAAGAAAGACAAATGTTTTTGTTTTCGCTCAATACCTATTCGCTCCAAAAACTCTAAAGCAGCTCCAATGCCCATATCTAAATGATAGGCTCTCGTTCCCATTGCTTCCAGTTTTTCGATATTGTCACTGTCAGGAGGAAGGGCAACATTCAAAGGTGCAATTTTAGGAATTTTATCTTTTTTGACGAAAAGCAAACCTGTACCAAAAGGCGCACACAACCATTTATGTAAGCTGGTTCCATAATAATCACAATCCAAGTCACCGATTTGATGGTCAATGTGTGCAAATGCATGAGCTGCATCTACCATCACCTCAATGCCATTCTGATGAGCCAATTGAGTGAGTTTTTTGATGGGCAAAATTTGTCCCTGTCGATGAGTGACATGGGTAAGCAAAAGCAATTTAGTTTTAGACGTAAATGCAGCTTGATATTTTTCTAAAAAGAGGTTGTCATCTTCGATAGGTAGGTCAAATTCCAATGTTTTGACGATGGCTTTTCGTCTTTCACAGACTTGTCGGATGGTTCCCAATAAGTTGGGATAATCGTGCCTTGCGACAATTATTTCATCTCCTTCTTGCAAAGGTAAGCCATAAATGACGGTGTTCATCGCTTCGGTGGTGTTGCGTACAAAAGCAATTTCATTTGTATCACAAAGGTGTGTTTTAGCGATTTTTTCCTTTATTTGATTTCGCAAATCCTGCCATTTTCCCCAAGCGTAATACAGTGGCAATTCGTTGCTGAGTTGGTAGTACATTTGCACCGCTTCTTGGACGGGCAAGGGTTGGGTTCCAGCACTTCCGCTGTTGAGGTTGGTCAATTCCGCTTGTGCGATGGGGTAGAGTTGGCGGATGCCTTCCCAAAAATCATCATTGGAGGTGGGGAAGGAGGTCGCAATTAAGTTGGAGAATGGAAATAGGGGTGAAGTTGCCATAAGTGTGGAGAGAGTGGCTGCATATTTTAAAAAATTTCTTCGATTGGCAGGCATCTCTTGTTAAATTCTAATATTTAATTTTTAAATTCTAATTTTTTTGGAGAGAAAGGTTATTACTCTTTCATCGTGACAGGTCTCCCCGCTATCCGCTATTATGGTGAAGCTTCGCAAAACCTTTTAGCCTTTCCTTTCACCATAGCCGCTACTATCGGGTCTAGTTGGTTGAGGACAGTACTTCTTAGTAACT
>JAHDBB010000553.1 GCA_020630635.1 Chitinophagales bacterium | reverse complement strand
CCTCATATTTTTGAATGTCTTTGGCAATGGTTTCGCATTTGGAAACCGTACGACTTGCCAGCATAATATCTGAAAAAATGTCAGGAAGCGAAGCACATTTTTTGGCAACTACATTGCCTACTCCTCCTGCTCCAATAATTAAAACTTTACTCATGTTCAATAAAATGTATTAATTTGATAGATCGCTTTGGTGACAATTAAGTGAAACAACAAAAATAACTTATTCCATGTGACATCGACATTTTCTGATTTTTGGCGTTGAAAATACTCGTCGTAGCCCTGCTATGACTCCGTTTTTCGTCGAGTCGTCGAACCGCTTAAAATCTAAAAATCTCTTAGTCCCATTTTGGAATAGTTTATTTCTGATCTTTCACTAAGTATTGATATACGTATTAGCAACTAATATTGAGGTTCTCAGCCGTGAGAACAGTTGCAAACTGTTCCTACAACTCTTGTTTCTTAATTTTAAAAGCGTATACCAATAGAAGTTCAGACTTTTCAAAAATAGCCCCGATAGTAGTGGTATCACCTTTGTAGAGCAAATTCATGAATTTGCTCTACAAAGGTGATAGGAACGAATAGCGGGACTTTCTAATACGACGAAGCTTTTAACCTTTCGCTCCTAATTGTATCCAAAGTTACCATCAATGTTTATAAAATAATCAACAAAAATACAGCATATTTTACGGATTTTTACTTACTACTGACAGTATTTTTTAGCTATAACATACTTAAAGTTTTGAGTTTTTTACTCATAGATGCATTGAATGTATACATTTTTTATTAAATTTAGCACTTCTTTACTATGTGATGATGCTTCCCTTCTACATCAATAAAAAAACTAATTTATGGAAAGTTTATATGAAATCTGGTGGATTTCTGCCTTAGTGGTTGTTTCGCTATTAGTTATATATGTTATATTAAATAAATTTTATTGGTTGAAGTCTTGGTTTAAGATGGGATACTTTACATTGATAGGAGCATGTGTCTTATGGACATTGGCAGTCGTATATAATCAGAACAAACAACAAAGTTTGGGAACACTATTTGATGATGTATCCAAAACAGAAATTGCTTCAAATAAAAAAGCGGAAGAAGTAGAAGAAATGCCGCCACCTACTCCTGAAGAAGTGTTATATGTACAGGCCTTTCAAGAAGACATGGAACAAATTTTACTGGATGAAGTGAATCCTATCCGAGAGGAAATGGATAAAACAATCAAATATTTAAAACGTAAAGGAAAGAGTACTTTTACGCAAGATAGTCTTTTGATTAGAGTCAAAGCTTTTGCACAGATGGTAGAACATCGCCAGCTTTTTGTTAAATCAAAGCTGACAGAGTTTGAACAAGGCAAATTGGATAAAAAGGAGCTACAAGGAGAAATTACTCGTTTTCGAGAAGATGTAGATTCTTTAAAAAATCATTTTAATATTGGTGAAAATTTGATTGAAAGATATGGCAAAAAGGCTATGATTGCACAGCTTCAATAAGCAATCAATGCAAAATTTATCTGAATTTTTACAAAACTCCTAATTATAAAAAAACTAAAAAACGCAAGAAAATACTTATTATGAAGAACTATTATTTATGGAGCATTATCTGCTTCTTATACTTGGGTTTAGCTGGTACGGAACTTCTTGCTCAAACCTTGCCAGATCAACAAATCATAGAAGAAAGAGATTCAACCATTATGGTCAACTCTGAGTTGAAAATTGAAATCTTGGAGCTTAGAAATAGAGTCGCCTTTTTGGAAAGTAAAATCAAATCACTAAGAGGCAATGTCTATGGCTTGACTAGCAAGGTAAAGGTATTACAAGATCAAGAACAAAAAACCAAAGAAGAGTATGATGAACTAGAAAAGTATGCCCGTGAAATATTGGCTTCCAATGATTCTATTAGACATAGCAATAAAGAGTTACTAGTATTAAATACACAGCTTTCTAAGTCCAAAGAATCTATTGAAGTCGCTGCGACCGCCTTACAGACCGTTTTGGACAAGGAACGAGAAAAAATGGAGGCACAAGCTAAAAGTTTTAAGAAAAATTATGCGAGTGGTTGTACGGATGTTACCCATAAAGGAAAACAGGGAATTGTGATTTTGGATGAAGAAAACCTTCATAAGATTTCTTGGATCAAAGACCTCAACTTACAAGTCAATACTTGTTATGCTTTGCCCAGAGAAGAAGCGAGTACCAATGTAAAAGTCTATTTCTATCTGTATCGAGCAGATGATACTGAACGAAAACAACCTATTGAAAATAGTGTGCCTATTATTCTCACACCCAACTTAGTTGTCTCTGACGAGGCAGTTATTTATTATGAAGGGACATTGGATTTAATGTTGCCTACTAAGAGAAAAGAACAGCAAGAATTGCGAACTGCTTTTATTTATGAAGTAGAATACAAAGAGGAAATAGTAGCGTATGGAAAGTTTAAGTTGGATTAGTTGTTAGACTAACTTAAATATTTTATAAGACAAATAAATCCCCTCTCTTTTTGGTAGGCTTTAGAGTTTTAAACTATGAAAAAATATGTCTTTGTCTTATTACTATTCGGCATGCTGGTTTCAATAAAGGGGCTAAATGCCCAAATTGTAAAGGTAGAACAACATGAAGTAATCAATAATACGGCGGTCAACAGTATCATGATAGACTACAAAGAGAGAAAATGGATTGGTACGATTGATAGTGTGTTTTTACTCCGAAAAATGACCGATAGCTTAAGGACACTTTACTCTACGGGGGTTTACTCCATGTGTAAAAATCCCAAAGGAAAGATATGGTTAGGTTTACGCAACAATATGCTGTATGACTATTCTAAAAAGAAAGGGTATCCTATCAGTATATCTTTGAGCAATATTTTCAATAATTTACTGATTGACGAACAGTACATTTATATTGGTATGCCCAAAGGTTTGGTGATTATTCAATATGAAAAAGGGCAAGAAGGCTTGAATTTTGTAGATGAACAAATTTTAGGGCGGGATACCAAAGGACTCTATCAAATCAATGCGATGATTATAGATTCCAAAGGAACCATTTGGATTGGGGCGGCATCAGGTTTATACATACTCAATAGTCGTAAAAAACTCAAAAAAGTCTCGGACGAACATATTACAGCGATGGTCGAAGGTCGAGGTTCACTCTATATTGCAGGTGAAGGAAAAATATGGCGATACCACAATTTTGCTAAGTGGGAACAACTTCCGATCTGCCAAGAAATTTCGGCTTATCGTATTGAAGATATGGAAATGGATCGAAAAGGCAATCTCTGGTTAGTTGGTAATGCTTTTGCGATTTATGACAATAAAAAATGCCATGTCTTTTCCGAAAAAGAAGGATTTATCAGCAAACATGGGTTATGTATTGAGATAGACCAGTACAATAATGCGTGGATTGGAACCGAAGGGAAAGGACTTTTTAAAGCAACATTTACACCTTTAGAGACGGAAGATGTAGAACCTATAGAAGCCGATATTCCTGAGACAGAAGAAGATATTGCGCTCAAAGAACGTTACGAATTTATGGAAGGATATGCCAACAACCATTTAGTTCTTTTATTAGATGTTTCTACCTCCATGAGTTCTGCCAATAAACTGCCCAAACTCAAAAAATCTCTCAAAAGTATTGTTCATAAAATGCGGCCTGAAGATAAAATTTCTATCGTTTCTTTTGCCAACAAATCCTCTGTATTATTGTATCCTACTGCTTGCACCGATGAGGCGATAGATGCTTTATTGGATACTTTAGCCATTGGTGGACGCAGCAATCTAGAATCAGGAATCAATGCCGCCTACGATTTGAGTCTTCAATATTATCTCGACAATGGCAACAATCATATTCTCATTGCGACAGATGGCATGTTCAAAGTAGATAAATCTCTGATGGACAAAGCCAAAAAATATAAAGACCAAGAAATTCGTTTATCCGTCCTTGATTTTGGTGGAGGCTACAATGAAGGCTTACACAAATTGACGGCTAAAAGTGGTGGCAATTATGAGCAAGTGAGCAAAAAATCAGAAGACCTTTTTTCTATTTTAGAAAGTCAAGTAAAGCGAAGGAGAAAGTAAAGTTGTAGTGATTGCTCGATCAAAATTCTGTTCAAAAAACGGACACTAAGAAGTTCTGTCCTCAACCAAATAGCCCCGATAGTAGTGGTATGAATGCAAGAGCGTTGGCTTCGCAAAACGTTGGCTGCATGCATAAGAACGAATAGCGGGACTTTCCGTAACAATGAAAGAAAAACCTTTCGCTCCCAAAAAGAAAAAAAGAGCTGCTTTACTTCATTCTTTAGGATGAAGTCGGGAAACGAGCCGCAAAAAGCGTTACTTCATTCTTTAGGATGAAGCCAAGCCAGAACCGCAAAGTTTTACTTCATTCTT
>JAHDBB010000552.1 GCA_020630635.1 Chitinophagales bacterium | reverse complement strand
CGAGATTTTACTTTGGGGTCGCCCAGACCTTTTTATCGACTGAAAAAGAAAGGCCCGTCTGGCGAAGACAAGGAAACGAACAGTAAAGACACACAAAATGGTTTAAAAAATACACTAGATTGCTATCTATTCTCCATTTCCCATTTTTCACTCCCTAAATTAAATAGACTATGAGTACTTTCGACAAAAAAATCCTAGTAACAGGCGGCGCAGGCTTCATCGGCTCCCACCTCTTACGCCTATTGGTCAACAAATACCCCAACTACCAATTGGTCAACCTAGACAAACTCACCTATGCTGGAAACTTAGCGAATTTAAAAGATATAGAAAACAAAGAAAACTACGTATTTGTCAAAGGCGACATTCGAGAAACCCAAGTCTTAGACGACCTCTTTGCACAATACCAATTTGACGGAGTGATTCACCTAGCAGCCGAATCCCACGTAGATAGATCCATCGCTCACCCAATGGAATTTATCACCACCAATATCATTGGAACCGTCAATTTGCTCAATGCCAGTCGAAGTGCTTGGAAAGACAATATGGAAGGCAAAATTTTCTACCATGTATCAACCGATGAAGTCTATGGTTCATTAGGCAAAGAAGGACTTTTCTTAGAAACAACGCCTTATGATCCACGTTCTCCCTATTCTGCATCCAAAGCAAGTTCCGATCACTTAGTGAGAGCCTACAATCACACCTACAAACTACCAATTAAGATTTCCAACTGTTCCAACAACTACGGATCTTATCAATTCCCTGAAAAACTCCTACCTTTATTTATCCACAACATCAAAAACAACAAAGCCTTACCTGTTTATGGAGACGGAACCAATGTAAGAGATTGGTTGTGGGTGGTAGATCATGCAAGAGCGATTGACGTTATTTTCCATGAAGGCAAAATAGGGGAGACCTACAACATCGGTGGTTGGAACGAATGGCGCAACATTGATCTAATTCATAAAATGTGCGAAATCATGGACAAAAAGTTAGAACGTCCAGAAGGTACATCAGCAGGACTCATCACTTTTGTCAAAGATCGAGCAGGACATGATGCCCGTTATGCCATTGATGCCACCAAATTAAAAGACGACTTAGGCTGGGAACCTTCTTTACAATTTGAAGAAGGACTCGAAAAAACCATCGACTGGTACTTATCCAATAACGAATGGTTAGACAATGTAACCTCTGGTGATTACCAAAAATATTACCAAGAACAATACGTAAAGAGAGAAACAGTCTAAGAGACTTTTAGGATTGCCACAAATACACGAACATCTATAAAAAAGAAAATTCGTGTATTCGTGGCATTTTATTATTCTCTCAAATACCGTACAACCTATTGACCTTTTCCTTAAATTTGCCCCAAAGGAATAGTTGGAAAATAAAGCTTTAACTTTTAGCAAAAAGATTTTTCAATCTACAAGGAAAAAAATGTAATAATAGCAGGGCTATTATGAGGCTTTTTGACGTAGAAGATTGGGAAATATTGAAGAAAAAAATAAATATTTATTTTACCACTATTCCTCAAAAGCCAAGTTTATGTCCACATTTCGTCTTCTCACAATAGGTCTATTACTTCTAACAACATGCTACTGTTGGGGACAAACCTATAACCCCCTCTTACCCAATTCTTATCGCAACAATTACAACAATCCTCAAAATCGTTACGATTACGAGCAGTTTTTATTACAACAACAACAAAGTGAACTGTTAGTGGGTCAAGATAGCTTAGAATTGATCAAAAAAACAGTCAATACCGATCCCGAAGAATTGCGAAAACTGGGTGTTTCAGAGGAGTTTATCGAAGAACTACTCCAACTCAATGCGGTATCGGATAGTCTCAACTATTTAGGATTAGATGTATTAAGAGAAAGAGAAAAAGATGATTCTTTGAGTATTGAAGACTTACAAGAACTCATCTCTTTTCAAAAAGACGAGTTATTGAGAAAGGCTTTAGCTCTACCCGAAGTAAAAATCTATGGACAGGAGTTTTTTAGAAAAAACATCGTGCATTTATTTGATCAACAATCTGTTGGACGAAAAGCACCCGATGATTATGTGTTAGGCATTGGAGATGAAATCAATATCACTATTTGGGGACGAAACGATGTGAGTAATAAATACAAAGTGGACCCAGAAGGAGCGATTAATCCCAAAATTGTGGGTAAAATATACCTACAAGGTCTTACGCTAATGCAAGCCAAAGAAGCTGTTAGACAACGCTTTGAAAATGTCTATGGTCAAGATGCCAATATTGAGATAACCCTCAATTATGCCGAAATTATTACCGTCAATTTGGTTGGTGAACTTTTCAATCCTGGAGCCTATACCTTTTCTTCTGCCAATTCTGCCTTCAATGCGCTCGTTTCTATTGATGGACCGAATCAATTAGGTTCACTTAGAAATATTCATCTCAAACGCAATGGACGAGAAGTGGCAACTTTAGATGTTTACGAGTATCTTTTAAATCCTGAAAGTCAAAATAACTATTTTTTACAAAGCAATGACTACATTTTTGTTCCCTCACAAGGATCTGTTGTGAAGATAGATGGAGCCATTAGACGACCTCACCAATACGAGATGAAAGAGGGAGAAAGCCTTGCGGATCTGATAAAATATGCAGGTGGATTAACGGCTAAGGCCTATACAGAGAATGTTAGCGTCAGACGGTACGAAAAAAATACAGAGCGTTTTCTCGAAATTAGCCTAGATAGTTTAGAGGCAAATAGCCAAAACTTTTTATTGCAAAATGGAGACAGCATTTTTATCAAAAACATCAATCCCGTTTTACGCAATTTGGTTACGATTACAGGAGCAGTGAGAGCACCAGGAAGTTACACTTTAAGGGGAGGGGATAAGCTATCCGACATTTTGTATCGAGCAGGCGGACCTGCCGAAAATGCTGCCTTAAACAAAGGTTTTGTATTTAGGGTCAATCGGAATTTAACGAGGGAAGTCATTCCTTTCAAGGTAAGCGAGATTTTAGTCAATCAAGGGGCAGACGATAATATTTTGATGCAAAAAAGGGACACCATTCACCTAATGGCATTGGATAGTTTGCGCCAAGAATTTCCAATTTACATTAGCGGAGAAGTTCGCAATCCAGGTGAGTATCAATACGGAAAAAACCTTCGTTTAGAGGATTTGGTTTTATTAGCAGGCAACTTTAAAAGGGAAGCCGCTTACAGTGAATTAGAGGTGAGTCGCATTTTAGATATGAGCCAAACAGGTCCAGAACAAGGAGAACGAATCGTTGTCAAACGAGCCAAGATTGGCAGTAATTTAGCGATGGATGACGAAGATGCCAGTTTTGTCCTAATGCCTCACGACCGAATTTTTGTAAGGCGATCCCCGAATTTTGAGATACAAGAAAATGTCTTTCTTTTGGGCGAGGTCAAATATCCTGGTGAATATTCTTTAATCAATAAAGGGGAACGCATCAGTTCATTGATTGATCGTTCAGGAGGTTTTACGGAATACGCTCATCGTTCCGCCGTCAAGCTCAAGCGTTTAGAACAAGGTCCCGTACTCGTTGATTTAGAGCAAGTTGCCAAAAATCCAAAGTCTGAATACAATTATATCTTAGCGGATTTTGATACGATTGTGGTTCCCAAACTCAAAAACTTTGTGACGCTCAAAGGCGAGTTACGTTATTTTGTCATCGACAGTATTCCACAGGTCAATGTCCCTTTTGAAGCCAATAAAAATGCAAATCACTATATTCAAAAATATGGTGGAGGCTTTGGCAAAAACGGCAAAAAATCCAACACCTTTGTCCAAAAAGCCAATGGAGAGATTGAACGAGCGAGAGGTTTTTGGATAGTAGGCAAATATCCAGAGGTCGAAAATGGTTCTACGATTACAGTAGATGCAACGGACCGAATCAAGAAACAAGAAGAAAAAATACAACTGCGAAAAAATCGTAAATTCGACTGGAATCGTGCCATTGACAGTATGGCTTCTGCGATGGTCACCATCCTAACCGTCGTCGTCCTTATCGTCCAATTGCGTTCCCAATGATGTCTTTTGTGACATCTTAGGTTAGGAGCGAAAGGTTATTACTCTTTCATCGTCACGGCAAGTCCCGCTATCCGTTCTCATTCGTATTGCTATGTTTTTCTAAGCCAACGCTTCACATACGAATACCACTACTATCGGGGCTAGATCGTTAAGGTCTGAACTTCTTATTGGTATCCGCTTTTAAAATTAATAAACGAGAGTTGTAGGAACAGTTTGCAACTGTTCTCACGTCTGAACCTCAATATTAGTTTATAATGCGTAGACCTATAGTATCGGAATTTGTAACCCCAAGAGCTGTTTTTTCGTAGGCGACTATCGACTATCGACTATCGACTATCGACTATCGACTATCGACTATCGAC
>JAHDBB010000551.1 GCA_020630635.1 Chitinophagales bacterium | reverse complement strand
TCTATAAGAAGTCCCAACCTCAACCAACTAGCCCTGATAGCAGCGGTATGAATGCACTGTATTGGCTTCCTAAAACGCTGGCTGCATTCATAAGAGCGAATAGCAGGACTTTCTAACTCGACGAAGCACCAATCCGTTCGCTCCCAAAAACCAAGAAAGAACCACCTTAATAACATCCATTCCTTTCGCCAAAAAAAAAGACAAGCACTAAACAGCATTAATAATTTATCATTAACAACTAAACATTATATAATTAGGGCATCTGCTCTCTCAATATATAATTGCTTAACCCCAAAGGATTTCCAGAAGAAGACAGGACATTAAAAAATATAGTATTGACCTCATTACTCAATCCTTGATAAATAACTCGACCATCTAAATTGGCATCTTCTATATAATATCCTTCTTCTACAAAATTAGGCGTGCTAGTTGCATTCTCATCAGATGACAGAACCATAAAAAAGACTCCATTGGCATCATTTGCTAAACCTTGAAAAACGATGGTAGAATCTGCATTAATATTACCTGCCCACATGGCATAATGCCCGCTTTCCATCTCAACACAAGCCTCCTCACCCCACATATCCATGCTCAATTGGGTAAAATCAATCAAGTTGCTTCCATCCATCAAATAAGGGGCTTGTGTCATAATACCTAAATGATTGCGATGCTTGACAACTAAGTAATAAGAATCAATTGCGATACTATCAAAGACTATTTCTTGATTCCCTAAAACATCTACAACATGACCGTCTTTTTGCAATAAAACCGACTTAGTACTTACAATTTGAGTAGAATCCAATGCACTCCTTAACTCTAACATTAGCCAATCTACTACTTCATAAGTCATTAGTATTGAGTCTATTGTCGCTTCTCCTCCCCCACTTCCATAATGGGTAAATGTGGAAAGACTACTATATGGCTCTGTCAAAGGCAACAAACCTTGCTCACTCAAATCATTTTTCATTAAGGTGTCATTTTCGCTACCCAACAACGCCCCTTGCAAAAATACTCGCAAGGCTACACTTGCAGCAGGACAACCTGTTGCGGTATTGCCAGCCTCCACCGGACATTCATCTAAAACATCACAAATACCGTCTTCATCACTATCACTTAAAACCCCAATACAATTACAACTGTTATCAAAGATATCATTAATCGTACAAGTATCTCCATCATTACAAGGACTTCCTATCAAATTATTATCAAAGCCCAAACAGATATCCACATCATCACAAACCCCATCATTGTCTGCATCTATATTAAAGGTAGAATTTGGACATATATCACAGCCATCTGGAATACCGTCCACATCTACATCCAAACTATCTACAAATCCGACACATATATCACAACCGTCTGGCACACCATCTATATCGGCATCTAAACTATCTGCAAATCCCAAACAGATATCTACATCATCACAAACCCCATCATTATCTGCATCTACATTAAAGGTAGAATTTGGACAAATATCACAACCGTCTGGCACACCATCTACATCTACATCCAAATTATCATCAAAGCCAACACATATATCACAGCCATCTGGCACACCATCTATATCGGCATCCAAGTTATCATCAAAGCCATCACAAATATCAAAAGGGCTGCAAACACCATCATTATCACTATCATAAGTCATTGCCAACAATACCGCCGCTTCTGCATCCACCAATCCATACCCCAAACGATTACTCCATGTCCCATTAGGGCGTTCTGCTAGATCATTATAAGTATAAGACCCTACTTTTTGAGCAGTTGATTCTATAATATCCCTTACCTGTCGTCCTGACAAACATGGCGCAACAGATAAAACCAATGCGGCAACACCTGCTCCATGGGGTGTAGCACAAGAGGTTGCCCAAAAAAGATCATAAGAACTTGTATTATTATAGTCTGTTGTTTGAATTTTAGCTCCTGGTGCAACTACATCTAAATGTGTTCCATAATTACTACCAGACCCACCATCTGTCCAACGACTACCATCTGGATTCATAGCTCCGACTACCAACAATTCAGGAACGGCACTAGAGGGATAAATAACATCTCCATCATCATTGCCCGCTGTATGAACCACCACCGTTCCCAATCCACCTCGACCATATTGTATGGCATTATTGAGTGCTTCCTCTAATACAGAAGAGACCAAACTATTGTGCGCCCAAGAATTACTCATAACATCTGCACCATTTTGCCACGCCCAATTAATTCCATCCGCAAAGGTTTGTATAGGATCAGATAGATAAAGGGTGTGGCTAATAGAAGTCATTTTGCAATCAGGCGCAATACCTGCGACACCCAAACCATTATCTTCAATCGCTCCAATGATTCCAGCAATAGGAGTTCCATGATAATCATGTAATACCTGTGGCGTACTCCCTCCTAGTGCATCAAAGCCATCATTGTAAAACTGTCCTACCAAATCTTCATGGTTCATCAAAATCCCTTGATCCATAATCGCCACCTGTACGCCTTCTCCTTTCGTCATTGCCCAAGCCTCTGGCACATTCATATCTATACCTGGTGTCCCAAAACCAAAATCCTCTACATATTGACCTGTATTTTCGTGTGACCACAACTCACTATAATAAGTATCATTGCTTGTAGTTTTTCCTTTTACCAAAAATTCAGGCTCTGTCTTATCAAACAAACCTGTTTCATAAAAATAATTGGCTGCTTCCATTGCATTGAAGTTGCTCTCTTTATCTACGGTCAATACATACCAGAGAGGCATAAACTTATTTTGTCCAATGACTTTAATTTGATGATTTTCAGCCAAGTTTTCCAACAAGGCTACCTCTTCTGCCTCATGTAATCTAACCAAAAACCGATTAGCCATACCAATCTGCTCACTACTTCCCTTCTTAAAATATGGACTGGTCGCTATGACAGACTCCATTTCCTCCAGCCCTTCCAACACCTCCCAATACTCGGCTTCTGAAAGATTCTGTGTAAATCTTAATACTCCAAAGGCTTCTATAGGTTGTTCCCTAAGCATTTCATCTGTCAGATTCAAACGATCATAAGCCTGTTCTATCCGTACAGACTCTATTTCGCACAAATCTTGATATGGTTCGGGTAAATCTTGGATAGATTCAGGGGCTCCATTCCATTGAATATGAGCGTATTGCGTATTCAATTCCAGATATTGTTTGCTTCCAGTATAATAATAAAAATAGGGTGTTTGAGAAGTTTGTGCTTGGAGCATTACGAAAGCAAAAAAACAGAGTATAATCCTTCCAAAGAAGGAAAGTAAATTTGAGTTCATTTTATTCTTTTCCAATTCAATTATATAAAATCGGAAGGGAGGATGTATTAAGGGATAGTTAGAAACCATTCCTAAGTCTAAATCTTATACTTTATTTTACTATATAAAACAAAAAAAGTTACATTATTATCAATCAATAGCTTACTCATTGATTTGAAATCAAATATATTTTATTATATATTTTTAGGTCATTACAAATACTTTACTTATGTTTGCGCTTCTTATTTGTTATTTTTCAATCAAATAAGGCCATACTCAGAACCAATTTAGTTTATCAATTTTAATTCTCTTTTTCCGATGGAGTCCATGCAAAAAATCTACGACGCAACACTCTATGTAAAAAACAACTACAAACGTAAACATCTTCACGAAATCAAAGACGAACTCAAACAATTAGGTCTTTCAGAAGAACAAGTCAATTTTATGCTTCGCAAGTATTTTGAGCTAAAAAACAGTTATACTCAATCGAGTCAATGGGGCAACAAACATCTTCGATACCTAATAGCTGGCTGTATTTCCATCAGTTTAGGATTATTTTTATTCTTTTACAGCATCCTATTCGACCTCCATTCCATATACATTCCTTTGGGTTTTGCCTTATTCATTACTGCTGGCATTATCTTCCTCAAAAAAGGACGCATTTTCCTAAGTGACTGATTTTTAGGAGCGAAGGGTTCATTTCTCCGTCGCAACAGCAAGTCCCGCTATCCGTTCTTATTGCTGCTCTAGCCTTGCTTAATCAAATGGTGACTTGAAGTCATCATTTGATTCTGCCAAACTTCACAGCAATTCCACTACTATCGGGGCTAGTTGGTCAAGGTCTCAACCGATAGAAACTGAACTGTTTTAGAAATTAAAAATTAGAATTTAATCCATTCGGGGCTATTCCCCACAGACACACCCCCCAAATTGTGGCAAGAATAAAAAGCAATCTACCAACTTTCATGTACGAAAAGAGCCAAAGTTGCCAAATTTGGGTGCATCCCAAAATGTCGCATATAAAAAAACAATCACACAACAGTCAAGTTAGAACCGAAAAAGAAGCGTTGGTCTGCTAAATTTCGGTAGCGGGGCGATGGCTTTGTGAAAGGAACATTAAATTTAGCGAGATTTTATTTCGGGATCG
>JAHDBB010000550.1 GCA_020630635.1 Chitinophagales bacterium | reverse complement strand
TATGATAAAAAACAACCGAAATATCGTTTTGAATAAAATGATGGCAGAGATAGAAACTCATCGCAAAGAGTTACTAGCACAAAATGCCATAGATGCCCAAGAATATAAAGGCAACGACCAATCCATGTACGACAGGTTACTCATCAATAACAAGAAGATTGATGCCATGATTGATTCATTAAAAAAGGTCATTCAACACGAAGACCCAACAATGAAAACAATATCAAGCTTTGAACACCAAAACGGACTAATCATTCAAAACAAAACAGTCCCTTTCGGCACCATTCTGATCATTTACGAATCTAGACCAGACGTTACCGTAGAAGCCACCGCCATTGCCCTAAAGTCAGGCAACAAGATTCTTTTAAAAGGTGGAAAAGAAGCCAGAAGAAGCAACCTTTTACTCCATCAATGCTGGGTCAATGCACTGACCCAAGCAGGAATGGAAACCCAAACAGTCCGATATTTAGACTATTCCAGAGAACAAATGCAACAATACTTGGAAAACCCCGATACCAAGATTGACCTGATGATTCCTCGTGGTGGCGAAAAACTCATTGCCTATGTCAAAAGTATTGCCCAATGTCCAGTACTCGTAAGCGGACGAGGCAACAACTTCCTTTATGTATCCCAACATTCAGATTGGGAAGTCGCTCGAAATCTTATCATTCAATCCAAAATCTCTAAAATATCAGCTTGTAACGCTTTAGATAAGGTTTTAATAGACCAAAACATGCACAATGCTTTTTATGAAGAAATCCGAGACCTTTTAACCGAAGAAGGAGTAGAAATCATCGAAAACCCATCAGAAGACAATTGGTATGAAGAGTTTTTAGCCATGAAAATTGTTTTGACAAAGGTAGATGGCGTAAAATCAGCCATCAACCTCATTAATCAATATTCTGGAGGACATTCAGCGACCATTGTAACAACCTATATCGAAGAAGCCCAATATTTTATGGAAAAGGTCGATTGTGCAGCCGTTTATCACAACGCCTCTACCAGATTTACAGATGGAGGACAATTTGGATTGGGCGCAGAGATGGCGATCAGTACCGAAAAATTGCACCACAGAGGTCCTTTAGGTTTAGAACAATTAGTCACCAACAAATGGTTTGTATATGGCAATGGGCAAGTTAGATAAAAAGATCATTTTACTCAAAGTAGGCACAGCGACACTTACAAGAGGAACCAACAATATCTCTAGAGGGAAGATAGAAGATATTGCGAGACAGATTTTAGAACTCAAAGACCAGTATCATTTTATCATTGTTTGTTCAGGAGCGATTGCCGCCGCCAAACAGTTCATCCAGTTAGAAAAATTTGGGGACGAAATCAACCAAAAACAAGCACTAGCGGCCATTGGACAACCCCACTTGATGCGCTTGATACAGGAAACTTTCAGAGAACTCAACTTACATGTGGCACAGTGTTTACTTTCCTATCACGATTTTAACAATGAACAATCCAAAGAAAACACTTTTAACACACTCAATATTCTTTTGAAAAATGGTGTAGTACCCATCATCAATGAAAACGATACAGTAGCCACCGATGAGATAAAATTTGGAGACAACGATAAATTATCAGCTCTTACAGCCATATTGATGGAAGTCGATTTGTTGATATTGGCAACCAACACCTACGGAATGTATGACGAACAGAAAAAAACCATACAAGAAGTAAAGAACATTGAATCCGTCAAAAAGTATATTCAACAGCAACATTCGGCACAAGGAACAGGAGGTATGCACTCTAAATTAGAAGCGGCTGCCCTTGCTCAAAACCGACAAATTGAAACATGGTTGGTCAATGGACATGAAGAAAATTTTATGCTCAAAGCATTGAAAAACGAAAGTGCTTTTACTAAAATAAACTAAGTTGTTGATACGCTTGTTCAAATTCTAAAAGCCATTTTTTTCGCCAAAGCTGCCCTGCATAACCCGTCAAGCTACCATCACTACCGATGATTCGATGACAAGGCACAACGATGGCAACAGGATTGCTGCCATTTGCACTACCCACAGCTCGAATGGCTTTTAGGTTTTGGAGCCGCAAAGCGATGTCTTTATAAGAAGCTGTTTTGCCATATTCAACTGTGAGTAAACAATGCCAAACCTTTTGTTGAAAAGGGGAACCTTGTAAATGAAGAGGCATATCAAAAGTCTGACGAGTGCGATTAAAGTATTCTGTAAGTTGTTGGGAGGCGTTTAAGACTACTGGACTTGGTTGAAGGCTAGCTGTTTCTTCTGGTGCTTTTTCCATAAATTGAATAGAAGAAACAGCCAATTCATCTCCAGTAATTTGAAGTACACCAATAGGTGTTTGAAGGTAGGTTGAACAGTAAGGGGAGGGATGAGCCATACTCAAATATATAAAAAAAACATCAAAAATACAAGCTTATAAAATGTCAATGATACAAATCTTATGAGATAGAAATAAGTGTTATATTGTTTGAAAATGAGTTGTTTAGATATTGAAAAATTAGAGAGTTCTTATAAGAAGTGGACAAATAGTGATTTAGAAAATATAGGTAAATTAGAACAACAAGTAAGGCTAGATGAAGAGAAGCAATATGAGATACTTTGGGCAAATAAGTCAAACCTTTGCAATATTTATGATTTTATTGGTTGGACTTTTCATAAGTGCGAACATCATTTATTAGATTTAGTAGATCAAAAAGATGATCGATTTATTTACAAAGAATT
This sequence comes from Chitinophagales bacterium, assembly GCA_020630635.1. Taxonomy (GTDB): domain Bacteria; phylum Bacteroidota; class Bacteroidia; order Chitinophagales; family UBA2359; genus JAHDBB01. The sequence goes on along the minus strand of JAHDBB010000550.1, from coordinate 1,730 downwards.
AAGTAAACAGGACTTTATCACTAGTGCTATCAAAGTATTTGAAAGAGATTGGAACAAGGATTTAGAGTTGGATAAAGCCGTACGAATTATGATGATATACGAGTCTTGGGATTTTAAAGATTATATTTTAGAATATGAGGAGGCGTGGCGATACTTTTACTTAGAACTGATTTATTAAATTATTAACCATGAAAAAAATCTTTTTTTTACAAAACAAAATCTCTTAAATGTCTAAGATCCAAGTCAAACGCATTGCCAAGCTAAGTGGACATAAAAGTGCTATTTTTACACTAGAAGAAAGTGAGAACTCCAAAGCGTTTTTTAGTGCGGGTGGAGATGGAATGGTCGTGCAATGGAACTTAGACAATCTAGGGGAAGGCAAACTGATTGCTCGTGTGCCTTCTAATGTGTTTTCCTTAAAATATTTGGAAAAACAACAGTTATTAGCAGTCGGAACTTTACAAGGAGTTTTATACTTTATTGACCTGAAAAAAAATAAAGTGATAGAGCCTCCTTTGCAATTTCAAAAGGCTATCTATGATTTTGAATTATTCAATGATAAATTACTGGTGGCGATAGGTGGAGGAATGTTGGGAGTCGTGGATATAGAAAAAAACGAGGTGGAGGCGCAGTATGCTTTGAGTACAGAAAATCTAAGAAGTGTCGATTATGTAGCGAACTTACAACGTATTATTATCGGAGCTAGTGATGGAGCGACTTATTTATTAGATACAGATTTTCGACTCAAACAATTATTGGAACAACATTATGCTTCGGTCTTCTCGACAAGGTTGTTACGCAATCAGTTGTTGTTGACAGGAGCGAGAGATGCACACTTGGGAGTTTGGGAATACAAAGGAGTCTGGAATAATCGCCAGTATATCCCTGCTCACAACTATACGATCAATTGTATCGTTGAGCATCCACAAAGGGCATTGGTGGCAACAGCAAGCCGAGATAAAACGGTTAAAATCTGGGATGCATTGACACTTGATTTATTGAAGGTGATTGATAAACAAAAGTACGATGGACATCTCAACTCTGTTAACCATTTGTTGTGGTCTTCTTATAACAATTGGTTGATTAGTGGAAGTGATGATAAAACGATTATGATTTGGGAGATTGAATGACAGGTGACTGGTAAATTTCGGTTCTGCTTTTGATTTTGGGACGAGGGGATGTTTTAAAAAGGGACGAAAGGAGGCTATCCGTCTAAAGTTGCCACAATTATTGTCCTATTTTACAATCAAAGAAAAAATAGATCGCTTCAATCGGATTGCTACGCACGCAAAGTAGAGGCAATCCGATTGATAAAGAGAAAGGACTCCATTAATATAAATCAATCGGATTGCGTTTGGGTTCATGATATGGTTTTGGAACGGTAGGTGTTTTTATCAAAGACAAATTGGTTCGATTTTATAAAATATACATCCCTTTGCGCTACTTTTATCGCCACTAAGAAGTTGCGACCATAACCAACTAGCCCCGATAGAAGTGGTATTCGTGTAGAAGCGTGGGCTTAGAAAAACGTTGGCGACACGAATGAGAACGGATAGCGGGACTTTCCATAACGATGAAAGAATCAACTTTCGCTCCAAAAAAGAAAAAAGTTTTATTCTTTAGGATGAAGGTCAAGCAAGAACTGAAAAAAGTTTTACTTCATTCTTTAGGATGAAGATCAAGCAAGAACTGAAAAAAGTTTTACTTCATTCTTTAGGATGAAGATCAAG
>JAHDBB010000549.1:2519-4447 GCA_020630635.1 Chitinophagales bacterium | reverse complement strand
CTATCGACTATCGACTATCGACTATCGACTATCGACTATCGACTATCGACTATCCTCAAAACTCTCAAAAAAATAGTTTTATTTTACCTTAACCAATTTAGCCGTAAAAAATGACTTTTCTATGGCATTATAATATCTAAAAAAATAGACTCCACTTTCCCATTGACTACAATCAACTCTAAAAAATGACCTCGCTTCTTCTTCTAAAATAATTTGACCTTCTATATTATGAATCGTAAAGATACCTTCTAAAACAGAAGAAAGTTCAATATTCAAGACTTCCTTAACAGGATTCGGATAAAAGAGGACTTGTTTATGGGGCAACGTAGCTATAGAAGTCGGAACCTCAAAATCATTCAATGAATCTATCGCTGCAAATAAATCGCCAATATGATAAAAATCAACCCCGACAAAGTTGGGCATTCGACCTCGTTCTTCCTGACAAGACCGTAAACGATCCAATAAAAATGGATTGCTATTAACAGTCGAAGCATAAGTAGAATCACCGACTCCAATCATCGTCGTTATCCAATGATTGACCAAATAAAGAGCATTGGTGGTATCTCCTCGATTGACTCCACAATGAAAGTCCTCTGGAGCATTATAAGAGTAGTCGGTATCAAAAATATGCGCCCAAGCATAATGATGCCAAGTTTGTTCTGGAATACCATTATCTGTTTCCGAAAAAATCACCAAGCGTTCATTTGCATCAATCATTTCTTGTAAAGTAGCCCAAGTAGTTCCCAAAGTATGATTATGTAAATAAGTCATTAAATCTACTTCTATCAACATGTCTTCTATATCGCTAGGAAGAATGCTACTTTGAAAAATGATGCTGATGATTTCGGTTGGGTTTTCATCCAAAAAGTTTTTGATAGAGGTCATAATGTCGCTTAGAGGAGTCGTTCCCCAAGCAGCAAAAGAATGATAAACTACAATACTACTATCGACTTTATAAACATCCAACATCAATCCTCGAATACCATCCTCTAATTGTTGTTCAATACATCTACTTTGGTTGGGAAGCGTAAAATCGTTGTCAGCGCAGGCAAAGGAATTATGGGTGGTGGGAAAAGCGACTTGATCAAATCGTTTGTTACAAAGCTGTAGATTTCCATTACATTGAGCTGATAGCGAAATAAAAATGGGGTAAAATAGGAAGGAAAATATAAGTAAAAATATCTTTTTCATAAGACAATAAAGATACTACAACAAAATCAGATTTTCAAATTCAAAGTTTTTTTAAACATCTTTACCTAATTTGTGTTTTTTATCTTTAACTTTAGCACTTGACATGAAGACGTTGTGTCCTTACCCAACTAGCCCCGATAGTAGTGGTATCGACAAAGTGATTGGCTAAGGGGTTGGGGTGGCTTGGCGATAAGAACGGATAGCGGGACTTTCCGTTGCGACGAAGCAAAATCCGTTCGCTCCCAAAAGTAAAAAACTAAGAGCTGAATCGCACTATGGACTATCGACTGATTAACTATGGACTTTTTAAAAGTCACCCATCACCATCAACTTGTCACTTATAAATACTAAAAATGGCTCTATCATATAAACGCAATAAACCCAACAAAGACTTTGATTGTATCATCATTGGTTCAGGAATTAGTGGATTGGCTTTGGCAGCCGTATTAGCCAAAGAAGGTCAAAAATGCTTGGTTTTAGAACGACATTATACACCTGGTGGATTTACCCACGTTTTTAAACGGAAAAGATATGAATGGGATGTTGGTATTCATTATATTGGAGAGGTTCACAAAGAATATACCGTATTGAGAAAAGTCTTTGATTATATTTCTGATAAACAATTGAAGTGGGCAGAAATGGATGCCAACTATGATCGTATCTATTTTGGAAAAGAAGGCTTTAACTTTATGGCAGGACGAGAAAATTTTACTCAAAAATTGATTAGTTATTTTCCC
>JAHDBB010000549.1:0-2419 GCA_020630635.1 Chitinophagales bacterium | reverse complement strand
GCTCAAATATTTGATACCATTGAACCTGTTATCGAACAAGCAGGAGGGGAGGTTTATACCAATGCCGAAGTGGCCGAAATTGTGTTGAAAGGCGGAAAGGCAGTAGGCGTGAAAATGGCTGATGGTACAGTCATAAATGCACCAAAAGTGATTAGTAGTATCGGAACGCATTTGACTTTCAATCACTTATTAGGTCAAGAATCAAAGGCACAAAAAATGAAAAATCAAGTAGAAGAAATCAAACCTTCTGCTTCTCATCTCTGTTTGTATATAGGACTAAATGCAAGTCAAGAAGTTCTCAATTTACCTCAAACCAATTTTTGGATTTATCCCGAAGGAGGGTATGATCATGATGCTACTGTCAAAAACTATTTAGAGGATCCAGACAATCATCCATTTCCTGTTGTCTATATTTCTTTTCCTTCCGCCAAAGATCCCGACTGGGCAAATCGTTATCCTGACCGCAGCACAATAGAGATTATTACCTTGACCAATTATGAGTGGTTTGCTGAATGGGACAATACTCGATGGCATAAACGAGGCGAGGAGTATGATACTTATAAAGAAAGACTATCTCAAAGATTGTTGGAATATATGTACGATTATGTGCCACAAACCAAAGATTATGTAGAGACCTATGAGTTGAGCAGTCCACTTTCTACCAAGCATTTTGTCAATTATCAAAAGGGCGAAATTTATGGTTTAGACCACACACCAGACCGCTTTGAACACAAAGAATTGCGACCTAGTACAGCCATCAAAAATCTGTATTTGACAGGTCAAGATATTGTAACGGCTGGAATTGGAGGTGCATTGATGTCAGGACTTTTGACCGCTTCTGCTATTTTGAGTAAAAATGTAGTGAAAGATATTATGACCAAAGAAAGCTAGATATTTTATGAGTCCATAGTCGAAGGTCGATAGTCAATAGTTGTGGTTCATTTTGTGAATTTTTAGCCTACAACTTACAATCCTATTAATCTCGAAATATCCAATAACCCTATTCTTTTTTTAGGCTAGGAGCGAAAGGTTTAGTGCGTTGTCGTAATGGAAAGTCCCGCTATCCGTTCCTATAAATGCAGCTAAGTTTTATTAAGCCAACGCATTGCATTTACACCACTACTATCGGGGCTAGTTGGTAGCGGTCTGGACTTCTTAGTAACAGAGTTAGTAGGGGCGTAAAGGGACGATGGGACGTGAGGGGATGATTGGTAAGTCATTAATCGAAAAATCAGTACGAAAAGAACCGAAACATCCCCTTACGTCTCTTTCCAAAACGTCCCATCGTCCCAAAACCACGAGATGAACCGAAAACGTCCCTTCGTCCCAAAATATATTAATCAACTATCTCAAAACAGAAAGCTCCGTCCAATAAATATACGTTTTGCCCAACTGCCCTTTGATCCAATTCTTAGGTTTTTTAGTAAAATCACTAGAGTAATTCATCACAATATAACGACCCTCTTCCTTTTGGACAATGGCAGGAAAAGCCGTATCACCCGTACTTTCAAAATCCTTTAAATGAATCCAGCGTTTATTGCTTTTATCTAATTTAAAAATAGCCGTTTTCTTTTTTGTCAAAGAGTAGCGAATCAAATTATAACGAGGTTTATGAGGCTTTTGAACAAAGCGACCATCTCCATCCAAGTTTCTTCGAGCAATCAAAAATATATCGTCATCATCCATAAAAATAAGGGAACTATCATACTTCCATTCACTATACTTTTCATTCCATTGATGTAAAGAATCTTTGGAAGCAAAAAAGGTATAAGATCCATCAAATTCAGAACGAGCCACGCCCCAAATATTGCCTTCCTTATCAAAAATAAACTCGCCTTCTCCAATTCCTTTGGGATGCAACAACTGCGGCTCTTTACTCAAAGGCTTAAAGGCTTTTCCATCCTTAGAAACAAATAACCTCAAATCGACAGGAGCTTGATTATACGCATTTTTACCATAATAAGCCGACAAGTACAAAGTCTCTTGATGAACCCGCAATCGCCAAGGAACATAACCATCCAAACTAGATATTTTTTGTTCATCCGACCAAGTATGTTCCATAAGTTGTGTCACATAAAGATGTTGAGGTTCAAACTTCCAGAACTTTTTGCCCCCTTCAAAAAAATACAAAAACAACTTGCCTTGATAATCGACAAATCTTGGCTCTCGTAAATCACTATTCAAATGAATTTCATTTTCAAAATCCCACTGTTTTAAATCCTTAGAACTGACTACATAAATTTTCGCTTTTTTAGAAGCAAAATGATTCGGTGCAGTTCTAAAAGCCAAGTAGTATTTGTTTTGGTAAAAAATTAAATCCAGATTATTATTTGCCTTTTGTATTTCGATATTTTCGGGAAGACCTTCAGAGGGGATTACTTTGGTCCAATTAGTATTTTGGATGGTTTGAGCAAACAAA
>JAHDBB010000548.1 GCA_020630635.1 Chitinophagales bacterium | reverse complement strand
CAAGGAAACGAACAGTCAAAACACACAGACAACGGTTTACAACACCTCTCAAAAGCACTATTTTAATCCAAAATTCACGTTATATTATCAACACTCAAATCGTCAAAAAATGCGTATTTTATTTTTTTGTAAGCCCCTTATCAATCAAAGACGAGTGTTTTACTCAATTCTTTAGGATTGAGCTACAGGTGATTACTGATACTAAGGAGTCCTTTCCCATCCCAAATAGCCCCGATAGCAGTGGTATCCCCTTGTAGCGCAAATTCACGAATTTGCGCTACAAGGGGATAAGAACGAATAGCGGGACATTCCAACACGACGAAGCTCCCAAACATTCGCTCCAAATAAAAAAATACGAAAAGAAGAGAAAGCCACCAGTCATTATCACCTAAAATCACGCCAACAACTTAATCACAAATACCAAAATCACACTCACCACCAAGCCCAATGTCACCTTACCCAAGTCCTTACCCACATCCTTAATTTCATTACGAGTCAACTTATTATCCAAGCGATAACGAATCGCCAACTCTCGACCAGCCAACAACCCAATAAATACCCAAGTCGTACTCATTGGCAATTTGGCTTCCCACAATCCAAGTGCATTGTACTTGAAAACATAAAGAATAACCCCATAAATCAAATCAATAAAAGTAGCAGATCGAATATCTAACGTATTGGTTTTACTGCGGACGACATCTTGAACGGCTCCACCTCGTTTGTAGAAAATAAAGGCGAGTAAACCCACTAAAATGAGAAGAGAAAAAACAAAGGTAGAGACAGGCATATCATTCCCACCTCGTAGATATACATAGATATTGGCTAAATCTTGGGTCAACCATTGATACCACAAAAAACCCGTCGTAAACCATTGGGCTATAATCCAATAAATACGCCGTTTGTCGGGCAAAGGATTCTCTATAAAACGCTTTTCGGTGATCCGACTGACAATCATATATAGGACGATGGCAACCGTAAAGGAGAGTGCATATCCCATCAAAGATTTTTGAATCATCCCACCCAATTTGGTACTGGTATCAAAAACACTAGAGATCATCACTGGCAACTCATTCGGGATTTTATTCAGCGAAAAAAGTGTCAGTATCATAAAGGTCGTACTGACAGGAATCCCTATACGAGTCAGGATCATCAAGACCACAGGCGGCAACAAATAATACCATTCATAATCAAGGGTTGCCAAAGATTCTTGAAACTTATCCAAACGTCCATAGGATATATCTGCTTGCATATAACCTTGAACCAAAGCAAAAGTTAGAATACTGGCGGCAAATAGCCAAAGAATCCACCATTTGACCCGTTGTTCATTAGAAGTCAAAAACGTTCCCAGCGTTTGTATAACATCATTTCCAACAACTGAATAAGAGGCAAGGGCAAAGCCCAAGTACATCACTACTAATTCCATAGACTAGCAAAGCTAACAAACTAATTGTCATCCCACTTCACTCCAATGTTAGCTTTATGTTAATTTTTATATAGATGTTATAGTTTTGTACTAATCCAATAGCAAAAAAGGAGCAACAACAGGTTTTTAACAAAGATAAATAGCAATCCTGTCCATCCTAACTCTTCATACAATCGTTTAAAAAATTGGGTAAGCATAGCGATATAACAAAAATAAAAAAAGACAGTTCAGACCCAATAGCCCAAACTGCCTTCTTTTTTTACTGTTGTAATGTATTTTAACCGTCACTTGTCACTTGTCACTTGTCACTCGTCACTTGTCACTATCTCTGCAAAACCACTCGCTGCATTTCCTGACGATCTCCATATAATACTTGTACCAAATAAATACCATTAGGTTGGTCATTCAAACTAATAGAACGACTGTTATATCGACGACGAATAACCAATTGACCTTGATTATCAAATATTTGTATCCAAGGCGTATCTTCGACAGTTCCCGACAAATCAAGATTCACTTGTACTTCTCCTCTGGTCGGATTCGGATAAACAAGCGTACTTACTTCAAATACATCATTAGTAATCGGCAAGTCAACCACATCAGGAAGAGCGTGTACAGGAACTTCTGAAACCAATGTATTTAAAGTGGTGTTGGTAACGATGGCAGGATTTTCATCAAAGTAGATATAAGCTGTATTTTCAATAGTCGTATTTTCTGGCAAATCAGCTTTAGGAACAATAGCGTATTTCACAAAACCATGACTACCTACTTCATTGGTGGTACTATCGACTAAATAGATATTGTCAAAATAGAAAGCAATGCTACCATCTGCCAAGTTCAACTCAGGGCGAACATCGTGACTAGAAGCCACTACTTCAAAACTTTCCCAAGCCAAGTTTACATCCAAACTATCTCGAATGATGATATTTAAAGCCGTATCATTTCCTGTATTTTGGAAACGAATGGTATATTCAAAGTTTTCACCAAAAGCCGTATATCGCTCATTCCCTACACCTTCTGGAGTCACCAATTTATCATTAGGATCATAAGAACATTTTAACTGCGAAGAATGCGTAAATTTGTTTTGTTCTAAAACTTCTCCTGCATCATCGTGTGTATAAACGAAACCTTCTGAATAAAGGTCAGTTCCCATATAATCTGAAGACGGCATTTGGAAAGTCAATAAAATTTCTCTTGAATACGTTGGAAGCAAGTTTTCATAATTCCAATAAAGCGTTCCATCTTCAATATAATCAGGCGCAGGAGCCACACTAACCAACTCCACTAAATTATGAGGCGTATATTCAACCAATCCGTTGGCAGAAGTCGTTCCAATATTTTCATAAGTCAACCAGTAACTAACATGGGTACTACAACGAGTTTTGGCACTGGTTAGGTTTCCTTTAACATTGGCAAATTGGGTAGTCGGAGTCAATCCAAATGAACGCTCTTGAGTTGTTCCATTGGTCGTATTAACCAAGTAAGTGGTATTTCCTGTTGGTTGCCAATAAGGATGATTAGCCCATTTTACCAAGTAAGAACCATTATCTACTGTAAAGGTCTTAACACCTTCACTGCTGTTGGTTCCATAAATAGGAGTCGGTTCCACCACCACACTTTCAAGATTAAGACCATATTCACCCGCATCTCGGACACCATTTTCATTCATATCATAAAAAGATAGGGCATCAATATAACTTCTATCACAATCAAAATTAGAAGGACAAGTCGTTGCAATATCTTCCAAAGAATTACAAGAAGAAGCATTATTGAGAATAAAAGAAGCTCCTTCTACGGCATCAATCCAACATTGCACAAAGCAACAATCTTCCAAAGAGTGATTATTTTTTATACGTAAGAAGTTACCAATGTGGGCAATATTGGTAAGGCTACTAATATCAATCAAGTTGGCATTTCCTCGAATATCCAAATGTTCTGTAATAGAAATCACATTCGCAAAAGAAGCATTGATTGTTGCCAAAACGTTATTATTGTGAAGACCAATATAACTTTCAGCATTGATGACATTTTGAAAAGCATTTAAATTGGTCAAAGCAGCATTTTCTTCTACAACCAAATGACTATTTAATACATTTAGTCCATTAAAACTAATGATACTTTCAATGGTTGGATTGTGTGAAATTTCGATTTCTTCACCAACGCTTTCCAACTCGTCAAAAGTAGGAATACCAACAAGAGATTCATTGAGAGCAATGACGATGTGACCGCCAACATAGGTGAGGTTGTTAAGTCCTTCGATACTGATAAGATCAGCATTACCACGAATATCCAAATGATTTTCAATAGAAGTCAGACCACTTAAACCATCTAAGTTGGTAATGTCTGTACCAGAAATCAAGAGATTGCCATCAAGATGCGTACAACCATAGGTACTTGCAAAGGCATCAACTTCTGCTTGGGTCTGTAATTCAATGTGGGTATCACATTGAGCTTGAAGTGTTTGAGTAAAAAATAAGCATGCTAAAAGCATTAAGATTGAATGGGAATACAATGGACGCATAATTAAATTTTAATTTATTGTTTTTGAATAATACTAAGGTGAATCATGTATAGAAACTTACATGCATTTAGCATGGAAAGTTCCCAATAGTTAATAAACTCCATGTTAAATATTTAAGGACAAAGTATTAATTGTCACTATTACACTTAACAAAATAGGTACATGAAAGTTACCTGCTTTGAAGGAGTAGATTCAATAAGATGAATTAGTAATTATTGCGCAATAAACTATAATTTAAATGAAAACCAATGGTTAAAAATATATGGAGAGGTTGCCTAAATTTTACCATCTAATGACTAAGTACTAAGACGGAAGTAACCCCTTTTTTTGAAAATATTTTTGTGTTTTTTCACTAAGCTCTGATAATCAATCACTTTGTGATTTTCTCTTGATTAGAGACGTTTAGAAACGAAAACGATGCCTGACGGTTCCATTTTTTTTATATATTTTTTTGGAGCGAAAGGTCAAATGCTTCGTCGCAAAGGAAAGTCCCGCTATCCGTTCTTAT
>JAHDBB010000020.1:7640-26588 GCA_020630635.1 Chitinophagales bacterium | reverse complement strand
CTAAAAAATTAATTCCCATGAATCAAATTAAGTTATTGCTTTTACTCTGTCTATTTGTTTTATCAGATAGCTCTTTTTTGATGGCACAAACTCCCTTTCCAACCTTACAAGATACCACTTTTCTATCAAATATTATCACTCGAACCCCCACAAGCTATAACAATTTTAAAAATACTGTCGGGTATGAAAAAGCTATATCTACTAATAAATCAGTGAAACTTAATGGAGGAATTACCCTGCTCAATGTGTTTTATGAGATTAACTTTCTTGCCTTTCTTAGTCAAACCTCTGAAATAGCTTTTAACTTTGAACAGGCTCCCAATCATGCTAGTCATTTTGGCTATGACATTACACCTTCCATTCGATTTTATACTCCTAAACAGAATAAGATCGGTCCACAAGGATTTTTTGTTGCTCCCTTTTTTCGATATGCTAGTTATTCCTTAAAAATTAACGAAGATTTTCCTCTATTTGTTAAAGGCGTTTTGACACAAGGAAAATGGAAAATGACCTATAACGCTCCCTTTTTAGGAGTCATGTTAGGTACTCAAACTATCAAACAAAATCGGTTTGTTTGGGGCTGGCATTTAGGATTTGGAGTGGGTCCAGGCAAAGTAAAAATATCGGTTAAAGACATCGAAGGCTATCAACAAGCTGATTATGACGCATTGGAACAAAGCCTTCTTACATTTTGGACCAGTATAGATGAGCTGGATAATTGGGAATCTGTAACGATCCAAAGTTTTTCTAATGATCGAATAGCCAGTTCTCAAATCAACTTTTTGAGTGCAACGATCCCGTTTGGCGTTTCATTCGGCTACAATTTTTAGAAAATTTGCTTACCTTTGGTTTTAATACCTATTACTACCATTGAATGACACTATTTGTCTTAACCAATCCTACAAAAATGAAACAAGTACTATCTATTTTTATTTTAGGAATCTGCTGTCTCTTTTTGACGAAGCAAACTACTGCACAAAGCAATGTAATCAAATTGGCTCCAGGTGCTTTTGTCCCTTTTAAAAAAGTGGCATTGTCCTATGAGAGAGTCATTACTGATCGTATGACCATTAATTTGAGGGTAGCTCCTAGTTTGCCCACTAATAAACTACCTCTTCAAGGTATTATTGAAAATCAACTGGATGATCAAGGAGCTGGTATTTTGAGTTCAGACATCAATCTTAATGCATTGGAAATTACGCCAGAATTGCGTTTTTATACCAATAAAGATAAAGGAGCACTTAGAGGATTTTATTTAGGTCCTTTTTTCCGTTTCTCTCGTTTCAATTTTTCAGCAGAAGCTGGCGAATTTACGGATAATGATGGAGATGAGTATATTGGTAACTTTGATGGTAACTATCGAACATTAGGCGGTGGATTGATTATGGGGGTTCAAGGTTTGATCAAGGATAGAGTCGCCATAGATTTTTACTTTGGTCCAGGTTATGCTGGCAACAAGTTAAATGCGACCCTTAGTGATATTTCAGGTATTACCGCAGAAGAATATCAAGAAGTAGCGGATGAGGTAAAAATGGAATTTGATGATTTTGCATCAGGAACTCCTTTGGAAAATTTCTTATCTATTGAAACATCCGCAACGGATAATTCAGGTACCTTGGATGGAAATTTTGGGTCTTTGATGTTTCGCTTAGGATTGGCGATTGGAATTGCCTTTTAAAAGAAGTTATTTTTGGGGAGCGAATGGTTATTACTCTTTCATCGTAAAGGAAAGTCCCGCTATTCGTTCTTATGTCTGCTTTAGCCTAGCATAAACCCGTCAGATTTTGAAAACCTGACGGGTTTATGCCTAGCATCGCAGTCATACCACTGCTATCGGGGCTAGATGGTTGAGGTTCATTATTTCTTAGTGCCAGATAACACCTTATAAATTAATCTTCTACTTCTTCAAAATCATGATACTCCTCTCCATCATCATCTTCTACTTTCATCCTATCTTTAAATATTGGAGTCCACTCCTCCATTTTAACCAGTCCTTTTTCATCAAGAATAGCTTTTTGGGTATCCGCAATTTGGAGTAAAAGCGGCAATTTAAAGGGATGATCAGGATCTATTTCCATCAAGGCAGTATAGAATGCAATTGCTTTTTGTACCTCTTTCTTCTCATTAAAATAAGTGATTAGAAAAGCTGACATTTCCATAAAGTCCTCATCATCTACTTCATTAAAATCTTGTAACCATGTCTTTACATCAATCTCTGGAATCTCCTTTTCCTCTCTTTTTGCTTTATAGAAGTTTTCTTTTTTCCCTATAAGAGACAACTCAAAACTATAAGGGAATTGTTCTCTAGCACTTGAGATAGTTGCCTCATACTCTTCGTATTTTTCTTGTGCAAGATATGCTCGACATAGAACTATATAATGCTTATCAGAAGGTTTTTCTTCAAGAGTAGTTTTAATACGACTTTCTACCTTCTCAAATTGCTTAGCTTGAACTAGATCTGTTATCTCATTCCAATATTTGGTTTCCTCTTCCTCCTCCTCATTTCCATCAAAAACAATTTGTAAGTTTTCAGGCAAGAAATCTTCGACATTATACTCTGGTTCTTCTCCTATTTTTTCTTCATATATCTCATCAACGACATCCGCCATAAAATTCAAGAGTGCCTTTGTCTTTTCCATCTCCTCTTCGTCTATAAATTCCTCATCCAAATCACCAAAGTCCTCAAAATTATCTATGCGATCAAGGTAGTGATAACCGTCAGGACCTGCTACCCTATCAAGATGCCGTATAATATGATCTATCGAATAGTTTGGACTTCCGATAATAAAGGGTTTTCCATCATGTCCAAAAGAAATATCTATAAAAGGAATATCTGCCTCTGCATCTTCCAGAAGATACTGATTGGTTTTTATGAAGTCTTTGTGAGGAGAAAACTCGTATTCTTCTGCAAACTCAATGGCTCCATAAATAATATTGTGTACTGTATCATAATCAATTTCGACCAATTGATGATCCTCACTAACATTGACTTTTTTTAGCAATTCTTCGTATTCAAAATCATTAATGCTAAAATAAAAAAAAGTGTCTTTGACACCTAAACAATATAAATCAACTAAGTAGATTCCAATAGTTCGTTTACCTTGAGGATGTCTTCTAACCACCAAAATATCGGTCATTCCTACTTCTCGCCAGTTCTCTGTTATCCAACAAGTTTCAATAGGAAGTGTTCTTCCTTTGGTTCTGATATACTTTTCGGGAGAAGTAGCTTGTCTTTTTTGCATTTTGACTACTTTTCCTTTCTTTTTTCTTTTGCGACTTCGTGCCATAATTTTTTTGTTTAAAATAAGTCACAAAGTTATAAAAAAAACCTCAATTGATAAGTTCATCAATTGAGGTTTGTATTTTCTTTTTATATAAGGCTGCTTAACCAGAGATTTCTTCTGTCACCTTACCACGATTATTGATTTTGATTTTCATCTTAGAGAGGCTTTCAATACTGGCAGGATTTTGATAGACTTTATTGATTTTAAAAATATTGTCTAAACCAAAAATATAGCCTTCTGATATAGCACTGGTTCCAATATTTTCAAAACGAGCCAATGCTGTACGAGAGATCAGTGTACCATCTAACTCATAAGTATTGAGATAATAAGTTGTATTATCACCTGTCAGATCGACAATAGTCTCTGCATAGATAACTGAGTGAAACTTGGACGAAATAAAAGGCTTGCCCACAAAGACATGCTCTATTTTTTCTCTAATATTTTCATAGCCTCCACAAGTATTCCATATTCTCTCTTTGTCTGCTTCACTAAAAATAAATTCAAAGAAAATAGGGTCCATGACTTGGTACTCTTCAGGATTCTCATAACGATTCTCCATATAATTTTCATCAATGGCAAAAGGAACCTCTACTTTTTCAAAAGAAGTAATAAAGCGTTCAAAAAGGCTTTGTTGTGCATTCACTTGAATACCACTTCCCACAATAACCAAAATAAAAAGGTGAAATACGAACTTCATAGCATATATTTTTTGTTTTAGAATAGAATATATGTTGTAAAAAATGTAATTATAAATGTACTGATATTTAATCCAATCTATTATTTTACACAAAAAGTATACATAAAATATAGTTTTTTATACTGGGCTTTAACATAGTTTGTTTCAGTATTTTACAGAGATTTTATAAATTGTATTCTTTACAACTTATTGATTTTTAATGGAATAAGTTAAAATCATTGTATGTGATTGGCGCAATCACAGATTCAAACAACAATTTTATATATTCAAATATGTTGCCAAAAAAACAAAAAGCCTCCAATTAAGTGAAAACTTAATGGAGGCTTGACTTTCATTTATATGACAGGCTTGTCTAAAATTAGTAACGCCTAAAATACAAAAAATATTATATTAATTCAATCGCTCATAAATTCCAGCGATCCCTTGTCCACCACCTACACAGGCTGTTACCATGCCATATTTCTTGTTCAAACGCTTGAGATCGTGCAGTAATTGAACGGTCAATTTAGTCCCTGTACAACCCAATGGATGACCCAATGCAATCGCTCCTCCATTGACATTGATTTTCTTAGGATCTAACTTGGCTTCTCGGATTACTGCCAATGATTGAGAGGCAAACGCTTCATTCAACTCTATCAAGTCAATATCTTTGAGTTTCAATCCTGCTTGCTTCAATGCTTTTGGAATCGCTGCTACTGGACCGATACCCATAATGCGAGGCTCTACTCCTACTGTTGTGGCGGTTACAAAGCGTCCAATTGGCTCTAACTTCTTAGCTTTGACCATTTTTTCAGACATAACGACTACAAAAGCAGCACCATCCGACATTTGGGACGAGTTACCAGCCGTTACGCTTCCACCTTTGGCAAATGCTGGACGCAACTTCGCCAATACTTCTAAGCTCGTATCTTTTCTGGGTCCTTCATCCGTGTCTACCACATAAGAACGCTCTGCTCTTCTTCCTTCCTCATTGATATATACCTCATTGACTGTAACAGGACAAATTCCATCTTTGAAATAGCCTTTTTCAATCGCATTGATGGCTTTTTGATGAGACTCAAAAGCAAACTTATCTTGGTCTTCTCTTGAAACCTTGTATTGATTGGCGATGTTTTCGGCTGTTTGTCCCATGCTGCTGTAATAGTCTGGATTTGACTTTGCCACTTCATAGTTCAACTCTGTACGCCATCCAACCGTTGGAACCAAAGTCATGGACTCTGTACCACCTGCAATTATACAATCTGCCATTCCTGCTCGGATTTTAGCGGCAGCCGTTGCGATGGTTTCCACACCTGATGCACAATAACGATTGATCGTCATTCCTGCTGTGGTTTTTGGGAGAACTTGTACCGAAATCATTCGTCCAATTTGCATCCCTTGCGCTCCTTCAGGAATCGCATTTCCAACAATTAGGTCTTCCACTTCCGCAGGGTCCAATTGTGGGACAGAGGCTAATAAATGTTTGATGACATCTACGGCGAGATCATCGGGACGGGTGAAACGAAACCCTCCTTTTTTTGCTTTGCCGACTGCTGTTCGATAGCCAGCTACAATATATGCTTCTTGCATAGTTTTATATTTGATGGAGTCTTTGAATATTCAAAAATATGCTCCAATTGTTTTAAATTGTTTCAGCGAAAAGAACCTTTGTTATGACAAGTGACAGGTTGCTGGTGACTTGTGGTTCTTTTCCTGCTTTTACTTTTATTTCTAGGAGAGAACGGTTATTACTCTTTCATCGCAATGGGTCTCCCCGCTATCCGCTATTATCACCCTCGTAGAGTAAATTCATGAATTTACTCTACGAGGGTGATACCGCTACTATCAGGTCTAGTTGGGTTGGGCAAGTATTGCTTAGTTCCAGAAGATGGGACGATAGGTGACGATGTGGCGTGAAGGGACGTTATTTTTAATACATCGACTTAATTTGTCTCTAATAAAAAAACCTCCCTTCGTCCCAAAACCAAGTAATGAACCACAGCGTCCCTTCGTCTCTATCTCATAAGCGTTAAGACCTTCCCCAAATAGCCCTGATAGTAGTGATATTCGTGTGTAAGGCTTTAACCACAAGTCGAAAAGACTTGCGGTAGAAGGCTAGGCGACACGAATAAGAACGGATAGCAGGACTTTCTGTAACGATGAAAGATGAACCTTTCGCTCCTAATAAAAAATTAGATATTAATTACGTAAAGGCTTTCCTGTCTGCAAAATGCTTTGGATACGCTCCAATGATTTTTTCTCACCTAACAGTTGTAAGAATGCCTCTCGTTCTAAATCCAATAGATATTGTTCAGATACTTTGGTTGATTCAGAAAGATCGCCACCACACATTACATAAGCCAATTTCCCCGCAATCAATGCGTCATGCTCACTAATGTAATTGGCATGTACCATACCGTCAACACCTGTCAATAAAGAACCCAATGCTCGACGACCTAATACTTTGATGTCTGTACGTTGTTGAGGCATGGTATAACCATCGTTGTACAACTTCAAAACTTCTGCCTTTGCATCGGCAATCTGTCTGCCTTGATTCATTGCAATTTTGTCATTGCCTTTCTCCAAAATACCTAAGTCAAACGCTTCCTTAGCAGAAGTCGCTACTTTTGCCTGACCGATCACCATTAAGGCATCTTGCAAAGCATTGATTTCAGAAGAAGGGATACTCTTATCACTCACTCGTAAGACAAACTCCTTCGTACCACCGCCACCAGGAATCACACCAGCACCGACTTCTACTAAACCGATATAGGTTTCAGCAGCAGCAACGGCACGATCACAGTGCATCGTAAACTCACAACCACCGCCTAAGGTCAAACCATGTGGAGCTGCTACGACAGGAATAGAAGAGTAACGACAACGCATCACCGTATTTTGGAACATACGAACCGCATACTCTAACTCATCAAATTCTTGCTCAATTGCCAACATGAAAATCATTCCTAAATTGGCTCCTGCTGAAAAGTTGGCTGCATCATTACCCAATACAACTCCTTTCCAACCTTTGTCTTCGGCAATATTAATCGCATCATTGATGCCTTGTAAAATGCCTCCACCAATCGCATTCATTTTAGAATGGAATTCAACACACATCACACCATCACCAATATCATGAACGGTACATTCGTCATTTTTCAAGACAGGTTCTTGATTGCGGAAACTATCTAAAATAAGGAAAGACTCACCGTTTGGAACAGGATAGTGACCGTATAAAGCAGGGTCATATACTTTGCGCTGACCATTTTCAGGCTTGTAGAAAGAAGTGATTCCTTCCTCCAACATTTTGTAAACCCAGTCGGCTGGCTTCAAACCTGCTTTTTCCATCTCCTTCACCGTCTTCTCCACTCCTAACACATCCCAATATTCAAATGGACCTAACTCCCATCCAAATCCAGCTTTCAAAGCATCATCTATTTGATATACCTCATTTGAAACCTCTGGAATACGATTAGAAACGTATTGGAATAAGTAGTATCCTAACTGATTTAAGAACTTAGAACCTTTGTCACCCGTTGCGTGTAATACCTTAATACGCTTCTTCAAATCATCAACAGGCTTTGCTGCTCCAATACTTTTGAAACGAGGCTTTGATTTTGGAGCATACTCCATCGTTTTGACATTCAATGCCAAGATTTCTTTTTTACCTTCAGGTGTTCTATTTTTCTTATAGAAACCTTGTCCAGACTTAGAGCCCAACCACTTATTTTCCTCCATCTTTTGGATAAATGCAGGAATTTCAAACATGTCTCTGTGTTCGTCATGTGGACAGTTATCATACACCCCTTTCGCCACTTTCACCAACGTATCTAATCCTACTACATCCACTGTACGGAAAGTAGCCGACTTTGGACGACCTGCAATCGGACCTGTCAAAGCATCAATCTCTTCGACAGTCATATCCATTTCTTCCATCAATTTGAAGATGGTCATAATGGAGAAAATACCAATTCTATTGGCAATAAATGCAGGTGTATCTTTACAAAGAACTGTTTGTTTTCCTAAGAACAAGTCACCATAATGCATCAAGAAATCTACTACTGCCTGATCTGTTTCAGGTGTTGGAATGATTTCTAATAAACGAAGGTAACGAGGTGGGTTGAAAAAGTGTGTTCCGACAAAGTGCGCTCTAAAGTCTTCACTTCTCCCTTCCAACATAGAGTGAATTGGAATACCTGACGTATTAGAAGTGATAAGCGTACCTGGTTTGCGGTATTTTTCAACTTTCTCAAAGACTTGCTTTTTGATGTCTAAGCGTTCAATAACAACTTCGATCACCCAATCACAATCAGCAATTTTAGCAAGGTCATCATCAAAATTTCCCGTGGTGATTTTAGCTGCATCGTCTTTTTTGTAAAGTGAAGCAGGATTTGACTTAAAAGTTGTTTTTAAAGAATCATTAACTAGGCGATTGCGAGCTTTTGGGTCATCTTTTTCTTCGTCCTTTAAGTCGAAAGGTACGATGTCTAAAAGTAGGACTTCACAACCAATGTTGGCAAAGTGACAGGCAATTCTAGATCCCATGATACCAGAACCTAAGACAGCAACTTTGTTGATTCGTCTTTTGTGTGCAGGAATTACTTGGACTCCTGCGGCGGCGGTTTGTGTCATAATATTGTTGAAATTTGGTGAAAATAATAGACCCATTGAGCCTATTACTTTTTGGAAAAAATTTATGTTTGTTTTGTTTTGATTCCTCTTTGTAAAATGCGTTGATGTGCTTTGTGTAAGTAGTCGTCTTCTTGGAAAACTCGTTTGAGCATTAAAGCTCCCTCAATTTCAGCGACACACTCTTTGCTGATTTCTAAGGCTCTTTGTTTACCGTAGTCCACTTCAAAAATATGTGCCATCGCATTGATCCATTCTTGAAAAAAGGCTCGTAAGCTTTTAGCAAAGTTGGCATTGGTATTGACAGTTTCTAAGGCGATGTTGCCCATTAAACATCCATCATTGGAGCCAATAAATAGGTTTTCAGAAAAGACAATATATTCTTCTAATTTTTCACGAGATGTAAGGTCGGGTTGGTAAGCAATACTAAAGACTTTTTCTTTGTATTTTTGGTGCAAGTACTCAATCACTGCTTGCATGAGTTGTTCTTTACTTTTGAAGTAATGATAGATACTTCCTTTGAGTAAACCACATTCGTCAGCGATTTGTGCCATTGAAGTATTGTGATAGCCTTTGGCATTGAACACTTTCATGGACTTTCGCAAAATTTCTTCTGCTGTTACCTTTTGTTTGGGCATGTTGATACAAAGTTAAGTGCTTCTTTCTATTTTACCAAACGTTTGTTTGGTAAAAATGTTTGAAGAAGAGTAGATTTAATAGAATCTTAACTTTTGATGTTTTTCTACTACAAAAGAGGTATCGAATTTTTTACCACATAAGATATATAAGGACACATAAGAGGCAGAAGATGCTAAAGGAAAGAAAAACACAAAAGGTACAATAAAACATCAAAGAATCTGAATATTTGTTTGTACCTTTTGTGATAGAAAGAAGAATTTAATATTGGAAGAGTGGGTAGCGACTCATTTTGGTCTCGACTTCTTCTTTTATTTGAGCGTGGAGTTTTTCGTCATTGGGATTGGAGATAACTTGGTCTATCCAATCTACGATTTGAAACATGTCTTCTGACTGTAAACCTCTGGTAGTAATGGCTGGTGTTCCGATACGAATACCTGATGTCACAAAAGGTGAACGAGTATCAAAAGGAACCATGTTTTTGTTTACAGTGATACCTGCTTCTCCTAAGATATGATCGGCTTTTTTACCTGTAATATTCTTATTAGAAAGATCTATGAGCATACAGTGATTATCTGTACCTTTGGAGATGATATGATAGTCCCGCTTGACAAACTCTTGTGCCATTGCTTGAGCGTTTTCGATGATTCTTTTACAGTAATTACGGTATTCTGGTGTAAGGGCTTCTCCAAAAGCAACTGCTTTGGCAGCGATGACATGTTCTAAGGGTCCGCCTTGTGTGCCAGGAAAGACACCACCATCTAATAAGGAACTCATCATACGGGTGACTCCTTTCTTGGTTTTGATGCCAAATGGATTTTCAAAGTCTTGTCCCATCATAATTAAACCACCTCTTGGACCTCTTAGAGTTTTATGAGTGGTGGTCGTGACGATGTGGCAATGTGGTATGGGATCGTTGAGTAACTTGGCAGCGATCAAACCCGCAGGATGTGAAACGTCCGCTAATAAAAATGCGCCTACTTCATCGGCTATTGCTCTAAATCGGGCGTAATCCCAGTCTCTAGCATAAGCAGATGCCCCACAAATAATGAGCTTTGGTTTGACTTCTTTGGCTTTTTCTGCTACCTTGTCCATGTCAATTACCCCTGTCTCTTTTTCAACTCCATAGAAATGAGGCTTGTAATATTTACCTGAATAGTTGACAGAGGAACCATGTGTAAGGTGTCCACCATGCGAAAGGTCAAAACCTAAGATGCTATCACCTGGTTGAAGAATGGCAAGCATCACAGCAGCATTGGCTTGTGCGCCTGCATGAGGCTGGACATTTGCCCAAGCAGCACCAAAGAGTTCTTTTACTCGATCTATGGCTAATTGTTCTACTAAATCTACGACTTCACAACCACCATAGTATCTTTTGTTGGGTAAACCTTCTGCGTATTTGTTGGTAAGGACGCTCCCCATTGCTTCCATTACTTGCTCACTTACATAATTTTCCGAAGCAATGAGTTCGACACCTGTGGTTTGACGCTGGTGTTCTTGTTGGATAAGGTCAAACAGTTGGGTGTCTCTTTGGGGTTTTGTTGCAATTTCAGTCATTTTTTTATTTTTTTTGTGCTTGAATAGCGCATTATTTTTGATTGAAAATTCAAAAGTCTGGCAAAAATACAGTATTTTATGCTATCGTTAAAGTTTTATATGGGTAGTTACTCTCCAATAGTTCATAGTTTTTTAATGTGATTGTTGCTCCTACATAAAAAACATAAAGATGGAACTAAAGGTTGTGTCTAAAACCAGTTAGCCCCGATAGGAGTGGTATCACCAAACTGGCTTGAGGCGCAAAGCTTTTGGTGATGAGAACGGATAGCGGGACTTTCCATCACGACGAAGTAATGAACCCTTCGCTCCTAATCAAATAAAAAAGAAAATATAGTAATAAGATTAAGTAACTGAGGAATGGAACAAACATAAGTACCTAAACCCAAATAATCGACACATTTTATGAGGGACTCTTTTTCACTCACACTGCGTTATTTTTTGCAACGATAGCTCTGCTATCATCTTAAAAAATGCCTTGTCTGACTAAAAAATAGTCTACCTCAAAAATGGCAATTATTTACGCATAGGTACTTAAATGTTCATTCCTAAATTAAAAGGAGAAGCATTTTGAGTTATTTAGATGAATTAAATGATATACAGCGTCAGGCTGTCGAACATATTTCGGGACCTGCGATGATTATTGCGGGACCTGGTTCGGGTAAAACGAGGGTATTGACTTATCGTATCGCTCACTTAATGGAGTTGGATATTGATCCGTTCAATATTTTGGCATTGACCTTTACCAATAAGGCGGCTAAAGAGATGACCAAACGGATTGAGAAAATCGCTGGCAATGATGCCCGCAACTTGTTTATTGGGACCTTCCACTCCGTCTTTGCTCGATTGCTGCGAAATGATGGCGATAAATTGGGGTATCCCAGTAACTTTAGTATTTATGATACACAGGACTCTCGTAATTTGATCAAAACTATCGTGAAGGAAATGGGTGTTGGTACAGATTTGTATAAACCCAATATGGTACACAATCGTATTTCTAATGCCAAAAATATGCTCTTGACTCCTATGGCATATATCCAACATCCAGACCTCCGCATAGCCGACGAAATGAGTGGACGACCCAAAACAGGCGAAATCTATCTGGAATATAATAAACGTTGTTTTCGGTCAGGAGCCATGGACTTTGATGATCTATTGTTTCAGATGTATCAGCTATTGGTTAAATTTCCCGAAGTCTTGGGACGCTATCAAAAACAGTTTCAATTTGTGATGGTCGATGAGTTTCAAGATACCAATGTTGCTCAATATGCCATTGTCAAAAAGCTGGCAGAACAACATCGCAATATTAGTGTCGTTGGGGATGATGCTCAAAGTATTTATGCGTTTAGAGGGGCTACCATCGAAAATATTTTGAACTTCCAAAATGATTACAAAGAACTCAAGGTTTTTAAACTGGAACAAAACTATCGTTCTACCAAAAGCATCGTTGATGTTGCCAATCAATTGATTAAAAAAAATACCAATCAACTGGACAAAACCATCTGGACAGAAAATCCCAAAGGGGATGCCATAAAAGTTTTTTGTACAGATAGTGATAATGATGAAGCTAAAAAGGTGGTTGACTCCATTTTTGAAGAAACTTTGCGTTATCATTATCAGTATAGCGACATTGCTATTTTATACAGAACCAATGCCCAATCACGGGCAATGGAAGATGCTTTGCGTATCAAAAATATACCTTATAAAATTTATAGTGGCACCTCCTTTTATGACCGAAAAGAGGTCAAAGATATGTTGGCTTATCTAAAATTAGTAGTCAATCATAAAGATGAAGTGGCGTTGGAAAGAATCATCAATTATCCCACTAGGGGAATTGGGAAAACTACGTGGCAAAAATGTGTTTTGTTGACCAAACAATATGATACCACATTGTGGGAAATTTTAAGTGATATTGATCGTCCTGAATATAAACTAAAAAAACGGGTTCAAAAGGCTATCACCGATTTTGTCACCATGATCAAAAGTTTTGCCTCTCTATTGGATAAAAAAAATGCATACGAAGTAGCAGCAGATTTGGCAAAGGCATCTGGTATGTTGCCCAAATTGTATGATGATAAAACCGTAGAAGGAGTCAGTCGATATGACAATTTTCAAGCACTCTTAAATAGTATCAAGGAATTTGTTGAATCGGATGAAGTTGGCACTTTGGGAGCGGATGCCGAAGATAAAAGTTTGGGATCGTATTTGCAACAAGTAATGTTGATTACCAATCAAGATAAAATACAAGGTGACAATACTATCAGTATGATGACCGTACATACTGCCAAAGGATTGGAATACCCACTCGTGTATGTGGTTGGAATGGAAGAAGACCTATTTCCTTCCAAAATGGCTCGTTCTTCTAGAGATGCGTTAGAAGAAGAACGTCGTTTATTTTATGTTGCTGTCACTCGTGCTGAAAAAAAGCTACGCCTATCTTTTGCTTATCGACGCTTCAAATTTGGAGAATATATCACATGTCACCCCAGTAGTTTTTTAGCGGATTTACCTGCCCAACATTTGGAGATTGTTGGAAAAATTCGCAAACCTCAATCGGCTTATGCTCGCAGTAATAAAACGACGACAAGTAACCACAATCTCAAGCCTATCCAAAAAGAGAAGAATATACCTTTTTCCAATGATCCTAATTTTCATCCTGATGATGTGAGCAAAATTACAGTAGGAGAAAAGGTACGACACCAACGGTTTGGGACAGGAACTGTCTTGGATATAGAAGGTGCTGGCAAGGATAAAATAGCCACTATTGCATTTAGTGAGACCGGGCAAAAACGAATCTTGCTAAAGTTTGCAAAGTTGCAAATCATTAGTAATGGTTAAATAATAAATTCCTCATTTGTAACAAAGAGACTTTTTGATGGATGAGGCAAAAAACGTAGTCATAGCAGGGCTAAGACGAGGCTTTTTAACGAAATACATCGGAAAGTATCGCAGTTAAAATGCGGAAGTTGTTGTTTTATCATTACTTAGTTAAAAAAGACTGCAAAAGAAGGAGGGGATATTCTTTTGCAGTTGCTTTTATTATTCTTCTTGTTCTGGTGTAGGATCAGGTGCATTTTCTGCATCTGGAGCCAGATCATCCAATAACTTGGATTCATAGATATTTTGTGGAGGTGTTTTCAACATGCCATATTCATCATAATCATCATCATCTGCAATAATGGCACGAGCTTCAGAAACAGTCATCCGAATCAAATAAGTCCGATCCTCTGTATCAAAAGGAACAGCACTCACCAAATGACCATGTTGGTTGCGAAACTTCACAATACCTTGAGCAAATCCATGAGGATAAGCACGTTTCAATTGAGTTTTAAAGGACTCGTCCAATTTGTCATAATCTTTGATAACTTTAGGCTTACTCATACAAGTTGTCTTCTTTTTAGAATTAGAACAGTTTAGGAATAAGTTTGTATGGGAGCGTAAATTAAAGAATTTTTGAGGAGAAAATCAGCTAAATAGGTAGGATTTTTTTTATTTTTTGGAGAGAACAGAAATAGCTTCGTCGTGATGGGTCTCCCCGCTATACGCTATTATGGTGAAGCTTGGCAAAAACTTATAGCTTTTCGCATTCACCATAGCCGCTGCTATCGGGTCTAGTTGGCTTTAAAAAGTACTTCTTTGTGATGGTAGAGGTGACGAAAGGGATGTTGCCTTTTTATCAACAACTTAATTTTATCTTTGATTCAAACATAAATCGTCCCGTCGTCCCCAAAGCACGAAATGAACTGAAAATCGTCCCCTTACGTCCCTTTTTTTAAAACGTCCCATCGTCCCAAAAACACGAACTGAACCAAAAATCACCAATCACCCTTACAACATAAACGCCACCACTTGCGCTACAAAGCCCACCATATATCCTAAGTACACTTCATAAGGATAATGCGCCTTCAAAATGAGTCGAGAAGTCCCCACCAATCCTGCTAGAATAATAGTAATCATAAAGATTTCAGCCAAGCCATACAATGAAACAGCACTAGCAACCAAGACGATCGCCAACAGATTGCCCATACCAATGGTATGAAGACTGACCTTGATGTATAAAATATTGATAAAATAGGCGAGCATCACCGACAAAAATGCCCCTAAAACCACATCACTAATTAATTCGGAAAAGGGCAGACGTACGACAACCAAATACGTCCACATAAAAAAGGCGATAATAACAAGGAAAGGAATCGCCCGTTGTTTTCGTTCTGATAGCTTCAAATCATTGATAAGATCCAATTGCTTTAACCCTACCAACACAAACAAAGGTAGTAAGATAGAGTTCAATACGACATTAATGAGTAAGGTCGCAGCATTGGCTGACTGAAGCGGCATAAAGTAGTAAGGATTACTCCAAAGTAAAAAAGCAATCGCATAGGTCGGCAAAAAAATAGGATGTAATACGTAAGAAATGATATTGGCAAAAATGACTTCTAACCTCATTTCACAAAATTACAACTCTTTTCTCAAACGAGCGACAGGAATATTCAGTTGTTCCCGATATTTAGCGACTGTTCGACGAGCAATATTATAGCCTTTCTCTTGTAAGACATTGGTTAATTTCTGATCAGAAAGCGGTTTTTTCTTATTCTCATCATCAATCAAGCCTTCCAAAATCTTCTTAACCTCTCTGGTCGAAACCTCTTCACCTGATTCTGTTTGAATGGATTCCGAAAAGAAAGACTTCAATTGAAAAGTACCAAATTCTGTCTGAATGTACTTACTATGAGCTACCCTAGAAATAGTCGAAATATCCAGCCCCGTTTCTTCGGCGATATCTTTAAGAATCATCGGTTTAAGACGAGTTTCATCTCCTGTCAAGAAGTACGCATATTGATAATCCAATATCGCATTCATCGTATTCAACATCGTTTGTTGACGTTGTTTGATCGCATCAATAAACCACTTAGCAGAATCGATTTTTTGCTTAATAAAGATGATGGCTTCCTTCTGTTTTTTATCCTTTTTCTTATCCTTATTATAAGCCCGCATCATTTCGATGTACTCATTGCTAATTTTAAGGTCTGGTGCATTTTTAGAGTTAAGCGTCAAACGCAAGTCGCCGTTATTATTGATAAGAATAAAGTCAGGAATGACATAGTTTTCTACTTTGACACTACTAGTATATCCACTACCAGGTTTAGGATTGAGTTTCAAAATTTCCTCAATGGCTGATCTAAGTTCATCTTCTGACACACCAACCGACTTCATCAACCGCTTATAGTGTTTTTTAGCAAACTCATCAAAATATTTAGAAACGATGTCTTTGGCGTGCAAAATAGAGGGAGTTTCCTCCTTTTTTCGGATTTGCAACAAAAGACATTCTTCAAGGTTACGAGCCGCAACACCAGCAGGCTCAAAAGTTTGCACTTTACTCAATATTCTTTCGACTTCTGATAATTCTGTATGTACATTTTGAGTAAAAGCCAAATCATCGACCACTGCCTCCAAATCTCTTCTCAATCGTCCATCATCATCAATACTTCCGATAATCTGTTGGGCAATCTTTTTTTCTCGATCATCTAAGTTCAACAATCCAACTTGTTTGTGTAAATGATCGTGAAAGGAATCAATGACAGGAATCGGAATAGATTTATCTTCATCAGAGTTATGATAATTGTTGGAACTCAACTTATAAGAAGCAATTTCAAAATCATCATCTGTTAGATATTCACTCAGATCTATATCATCGCTGCTGCTTTCTGTAGCTTCAAATTCATCTGGTGCAGGTTCGGGTTCTCCTTCATCCAAAGCAGGATTGACTTCTAACTCTTCCTTGACACGTTGTTCTAGGGAAGCAGTAGGCACTTGCAACAACTTCATCAGTTGAATTTGTTGCGGAGAAAGGCGTTGTTGTAACTTTTGGGAAAGGTTTTGCTTGAGCATACCGTTGTTTTTTAGCTAGTTTTAAATCTCCAAAACTTATATAAGTTTCTCTGAAAAATTACTGAAAAAATGAGTAGTTTTTGCTTGGCACTGTTAAACATCACCGCCAAATGTAAAGATTTTCTGGTAGAAACGCAAAATTTGGAACGATTTTTGTGGTATATTCTATCTCAACCCCTTGTTTTTAGTCTTATTTTACCTTTTTGAACTCACCTTTGTTGCCTTATCTTCGACAAACTTCCCATTTTCCATCTTTTTTTCTAATTTCGCTTTTCTTTTTTATGAAACTATATTCTGAAATATGGTGTATTGTTTTGTGTACAGCCTTTTTTAGTCTTTAGAAGCGCACTGTTCAATGCTTCGTCGCAACAGAAAGTCCCGCTATTCGTTCCTATTCGTGTGGCTATGTTTTCCTAAGCCAACGCTTCTACACGAATACCACTGCTATCGGGGCTAGTTGGTTGCAGACACAACTCCCTAACAACCAGTTACTTAATATTTAAAATACTTTGACGAGTTTTTAGGACACTGACTAAAATAATGCCAAAAATTAGAAGAAATTTTTTTATCAAAAAACAACATTTTTAGTCTGCATTTGCAGCACCTTTTAATTATCTGTAACATTTATTATTATGGAAGAAGTAAAAACCCAAAAAACCTTAAACTACATCTCTGATTTAGAGAAATATGAAGGACAATCTATAAGTCTCAAAGGTTGGATGTCGAATAAACGTTCTAGCAAGGGCTTATTTTTTATAGAATTAAGAGACGGCACTGGTTTCTGCCAATGTGTGGTAGATTCCAAAAATGTGTCTCCTGAAGTATTTGAAAATGCCAATCAGCTTTCTTTAGCTTCTTCTTTAGAAGTCATTGGTACAGTCATCAAGGATGAACGACAAGTAGGCGGTTATGAAATTGGTGTTACAGATCTTCAGGTCATTCAGATTGCTGAAGAATATCCCATTAGCAACAAAGCACACGGCGTAGATTTCTTATTGGAGAAGCGTCATCTTTGGTTGCGTTCCAAAAGACAGTGGGCAATCATGCGAATCCGTAGCCGTGTCAAATTTACCATCCACCAGTTTTTCCAAGAAAGAGGTTTTATCCAAACGGATGCACCTATCTTTACAGGAGCTGCTTGCGAAGGAACAACGACCTTGTTTGAAACAGACTACTATGGTGATCCTGCTTACCTTTCGCAGTCGGGACAACTGTATGCAGAAGCGACAGCTATGGCATTGGGCAAAGTTTATACCTTTGGACCGACCTTCAGAGCTGAAAAATCAAAAACTCGTCGTCACCTTTCAGAGTTTTGGATGATCGAACCTGAAATGGCTTACTATGATTTGGATATGAATATGAGCCTTATCGAAGAATTTATTCGATACATTGTTTCTGACATCCATGAAAACTATCAAGCAGAATTGACCATTTTAGAAAGAGACTTAAAACTGTTTGAGAATATCCATAAGCCTTTCCCTCGTATCTCGTATGATGAAGCCATCCAAATTTTGAAAGGAGAAAAAGATGTCAATGGACAAAATGCCATTGATACCCTCAAAAATGATTTGGTAGAGGTAAAAGCTCGTATCAAAGAATGTCAGGCAGACATCGCTGAACGAGAAGCAGCTATCGCAGCAGGTGGTATGAAAAAGGGAAAAATCAACTTCAATAAAAACAAGATTGATACACTCAAAAATGAGATCAAGACCTTAGAAGAAAAAGAGCGTAATATTCCTCAATGGTTGGAGTCTGCTAAAAACTTTGTGCATGGCAATGATTTGGGTGGCTCTGATGAAACGGTTATTACTCGTTTATTCGATACACCTGTAATGGTCTATAATTGGCCCAAAGACATTAAGGCGTTCTATATGAAGCGAGATGAAGAAAATCCTGACTATGTAAAAGGCGTGGATTGCTTGGCTCCTGAAGGTTTTGGCGAAATTGTGGGTGGTGCAGAAAGAGAGGATAACTTGGAGCTTTTAATTGAGCGCATCAAACATCATGAATTACCGATGGAGGCGTTTGAATGGTACTTGGATTTACGCCGTTTTGGAAGCGTTCCTCACGCTGGTTTTGGGTTGGGTTTTGAACGACTCATTATGTGGTTGACCAATGCTGCTCATATCCGTGAGACGATCCCATTCCCAAGATATTATGGGCGTTTATTTCCGTAAATAGTTTTTAGTGATGGATGACAAGTGGCTGGTGACTTTCGGTTATTTTCGTGGTTTTGGGACGACGGGACGTATTAGTCCATAGTCGATGGTCAATAGTCCATAG
>JAHDBB010000020.1:0-7540 GCA_020630635.1 Chitinophagales bacterium | reverse complement strand
TGGTTTTGGGACGACGGGACGTATTAGTCCATAGTCGATGGTCAATAGTCCATAGTGCGGTTTATTACCTGATGGGACGATTTTGGTTCTGTTCTTGGTTTTGGGACGACGGGACGTTTTCAGTTCAGCTCGTGCTTTTTGGGACGATGGGACGTTTTCAGTTCGGTTTGTGCTTTTGGGGACGACAGGACGTTTTCAGTTCAGTTCGTGGTTTTTGGGACAACGGGACGTTTTTCTATTAATCGAATAATACTCAAATTTTCATCCCTTCGTTCCACAGGTACAGATCGTCTCTTTAAACATAAACGTTGTGTCCTTTCCCAACTAGCCCTGATAGTAGTGGTATCGCCAAATGGCGTTGGCTAAAGGGTTTGGGTGGCTTGGCGATAAGAACGGATAGCAGGACTTTCTAGGACGATGAAAGAGGAAACTTTCGCTCCTAAAAATCAGGAAGCGTCCAAAGAAAATCAATATTCACTTGTAATCTATCACCTACAATACAACAAAATAAAAGCTTTCATAACGAGAAGTGAGTCCCTTGTGGCTGGCTTCTCGTTTTTTCTTTGAATACGAAAAAATAAAATAACTCGTATCTTTGCTATACGAACCAACGAACAAACTATGACCATTTTAAAAGAATTAGAAAAACATTACCAAAAAGAAGAAAAATTAGGATTAAGGAGTTGTATATTACTGATTAGTGGGCTAACCAATGAAGGGACTTATAAAACTTCTATATTTCAGATATTAAATAGTGCCAACTTTCGTCAAGAAAATGGCAATCAATGGCTGATAGAAGATATTGAAAAAGAACTTGGTATTCTTGTCAGAAAAAAATTGATGGTGCAAAAAAAAGACTATCGAAATACTGCTTACAGCATTAATCCAGACATTAGAAAAGAACAGTTTAAGCAAGTACTGTTGATGAAACAGGATGAACGCATTAGTACAACCAAATTGCGTATGCTTTCTGATGCCATCCAACGTAAACATCCGTATTATTATTGGAGTACTTCTGTGCATTCGATAGAACGAGAAATGATGAGGGCTATCATTATCAACGATTTTGAAAAATACAAACTACAACTTCAAAAGTCTATTAATTCAGGTGCTCCTAAAACATCAGAGTTTCTTTCTCTTAATGATCCTTTTGATCTTGAACTCTTTAATCTCATCCCATCAGAATTTCAGCAACATCTTATCCAACATTGGCTGAAAGATTGTATAACTTATATAAAACCCATTGATAAAAAAATAATAAAATGGGCTGTTCAACAATTAGATACCCTAGAAGATAAGGACTCAGATTTAAGAGCTATTCGGTTATTATTGATTGAGTATTATATCCTTAAAGGAAAATGGAAAAAAGCGACTCAATTGGCGGCTCCTGTGCTTACAGAACCAGAAGTGGCGGGAGCTATGGCAATGATGGACTTCTTGCAAGAAAATAATAAAGCAGCACTCCTCAAATATGAAGATACTTGGAAGGTTTTGAAAAAAATATCAGGCAATAATAGAGCCTACTTTGAAACAAAACTTTTTGGAGTCATCTATCCACTTGCCCTCTTTAAAGAAGAACCAACCTTAGCTATTCCAATTGTCAAACGCATTATTCATCAAAACCGCAATGATCGTTTGTATTCGGAGGGTATCAAAGCCATGTTGATAGGATTTCAATATGATATTGATGCCGCACACAAATTATTAAACCATAATTTTCGCTATGAACCTTTAGCACCTGCTCTAACCATCTTATTGAAGGCACTCGGCAATCAGTGGTTTATTAGAAAAAATAAAACCATTCCTACCAAAGTCTTAAAGCAATATTTTTTAAGGGCAGAGGAAAACGGTTTTAAATGGTACGCTATGGAATTTGCCCATCTTCTATCTAAACAAAATAAAAAGACGTATGAACCAATATTCAATAAGTATCAAAAAAAATTGAACGTAATTAGCTTATTGAATATTAAAAATGAAGAAGATGCGTGGCAATATTCCCTCAAAGTCCTATCGGCTCTCAATCCTAACAAAAGTAATCTTGGCTCAACTCGTCGTTTAGTTTATTTGGTAAATTTTGATCAGCTTAGTATTGAACCCAGAGAACAATCTTTGGGTAAAACAGGCAAATGGACCAAAGGCAGAAAGGTCAGTTTGACAAGATTAAGAAGTGGAGAAATAGACTGCATGACTCCACAAGATACCAATGTAGCTGCAACCTTTGAACATGGATGGAATAGTATATCTCCTACCATGGAAACATTTAGGGCATTGGCTAGACATCCTCTATTATTTCTACAAAAAAGTCCAAGTACTTCCTGTGAAATTATCGAAGAAAAAGCAGAGTTAATTGTACGTAAAAAAGGTAAAAATTTCGAGATCACTTTTTCAGTTGATATTGATGGGGAAGGTGTTCAACTTATCAAAGAAACCAATACTCGCTACAAGGTCGTACAAATTGATGCAGCTCAAAAGAAAATCGCTAATATCTTGGGGAGTCAGGGTCTTAAAATCCCTCAAGATGCCGAAAATCAACTATCTGAAACGATGGAATCTTTATCTCCTTTGGTTCCTATCAAATCGGCTGTTGCCATCAAAGGTAAAAGTGTTCCTATTGTAGAAGCCAATACCACGCCTTATGTCCAACTGATTCCGATTGGTGATGGATTCAAGGCAGAGATTTTTGTCAAGCCTTTTACGAGTGTTCCGCCTTATCTAAAGATGGGGAAAGGTGAAAAAAATATTTTTTCTACTATAGATGGTCAAACAGTCCAATGTAATCGAGACCTTAAAGCCGAAAAAGCCAATTTGGATGCTTTACTGGAAGCCTGTCCCAGTTTAAAAATGGGCAAGCACACCAATGAAGAATGGCTTTTTGATGATCCAGAACCTTGTTTGGTTGTTTTGATGGAATTGGGTAAAGTCGAGAATCCAGAACCGGTCATTGAATGGCCGAAAGGGGAAAAACTACAAGTTACCCAAGAATTAGGTTTAGATGATTTTTATGTGACCATTGCACACAACGAAGACTGGTTTTCTTTGGAAGGAGAAGTGAGACTCGAAAGTCAAGAGGTAATAGATATGAAACGGCTCATTGATATGGTCGAAAACTCTACCAGTAACTTTGTCGAATTAAGTGAAGGTAAGTTTTTAGCATTGACCGAGTCCTTCCGTAAACGCATCAAACAACTCAATGCAGCGGCTCAATACGATGGCAAAGATTTTCGCCTCCACCCATTGGCCGCTTGGGGCATGCAGGATTTAGAAGATGAATTGGCTGATATGAAAGTGGCAAAAGAGTGGAAAGAACAAATTCAAAATCTAAAAGACGGTAAAAGAAAACGTTTTAGGGTTCCAAAGGATTTCAAAGCAGAATTGCGTCCTTATCAAAAGCTAGGTTTTCAATGGTTATCTCGTTTAGCTCATTGGAAAGTAGGCGCATGTTTGGCGGATGATATGGGATTAGGTAAAACCATCCAAGCGTTAGCGGTCATCTTACAACGAGCCGCCAATGGTCCGACTTTAGTGGTCGCTCCGTCCTCTGTCTTGCACAATTGGAAGTTTGAAGCAGAACGTTTTGCGCCCAAACTCAAGCCTCAAATTTTTGGAAAAGGAGACCGTCAGCAAGTCTTAAAAGACATGGGTAAATACGACTTGCTCATTAGTAGCTATGGATTGATGCAACAAGAATCGAAGCATTTTTCCGAAGTTCATTGGGAAACCATCGTATTGGATGAAGCTCAAAATATCAAAAATCGCTTGACCAAACGTTCTAAAGCGGCAATGGAATTGAAGAGCAATTTTAAGATGATAACGACGGGTACACCTATAGAAAACCACCTTGCCGAGTTTTGGAATCTCTTTCATTTTCTCAATCCTGGTTTATTGGGAAGCATCAGTCATTTCCATGAAAAATTTGCGATTCCAATTGAAAAACATCGGGATGATGATAAACGAAAGCAATTACAAAAAATCATCAAGCCTTTTATTTTAAGACGTAAAAAGGATCAAGTTTTAAAGGACTTACCTCCTAAAACAGAAATCACTTTAAAGGTAGATTTGAGTACAGAAGAAAAGGCTTTTTATGAAGCCATGCGACAAACTGCCATTGAGAAAATTGAACTAGCAGAAGAGGATACGGGTGGTGCAAGACATCTAAAGATTTTGGCAGAAATTATGAAATTGCGACAGGCTTGTTGTCATCCTCAATTGATTGATGATAAAATAAAAGTGGGCAGTTCTAAGTTAGCATTATTTGAGTCGGTGGTCGATGAACTTTTGGAGAATGGACACAAGGCACTAGTCTTTAGTCAGTTTGTCAAACACCTCACTATTTTAAGAAACACCTTAGATAAAAAAGGAATTTCCTATCAATATTTGGATGGAAGTACACCGACCAAAAAGCGCAAAGATTATGTGGATGCTTTTCAAAATGGCGAAGGGGATTTATTTTTGATTAGTCTCAAAGCGGGAGGCGTAGGTTTGAATTTGACGGCAGCAGATTATGTGATACACATGGACCCTTGGTGGAATCCAGCCGTTGAGGATCAAGCATCGGATAGAGCGCACCGCATCGGTCAAAAACGTCCTGTCACGATTTATCGCCTCATTGCATCCAATACCATTGAGGAAAAGATCGTGCGTTTACACAATCAAAAGAAAGAGTTGGCAGATAGTTTGCTGGCAGGTACTGAAGCAAGTGCCAAGTTATCGGCAGACGAATTACTCAACTTTATTAAGGAAGGATAGTTTGGAGTCGATGGTCGATAGTTACCGTTCATTTCGTAATTTTTCTTTTTTAGGAGCGAAGGGTTCGGAGCTTCGTCGAGCAGGAAAGTCCCGCTATCCGTTCTTATGTATGCAGCCAAGTTTTAGGCAGCCAACGCTTGTGCATTCATACCACTACTATCGGGGCTAGTTGGTTAGGTTCACAGCCTTGATGAAGTACGGGAATCAGTCGATAGTCCATAGTTGTAGTTTGGTTTACATAATAAATCGCTTGATAAATGTGCCTCTATGGACTATTGACCATCGACTACGGACTTTCTAACTGGCACTAAGAAGTACATTCCTCAACCCAATAGACCCGATAGGAACGGTATAAATGTAATGCGCTGGCTTCATAAAACGCTGGCTACATTTATAGGAGTGGATAGCGGGGAGATACGATACGACAAAGCTGCATTCGTTCTCTCCTAAAAAGAAACAAACTATAACAAGGCTACCCGTCTAAGGTTGCCACCATTATTGTCCCATTTTACAATCAAATAAAAAATTACTCGCTTCAATCGGATTGCTAACCTAGAACAGAAGAGGCAATCCGATTGATAAAGAGAAAGGAGTCTCTTGATATAAATCAATCGGATTGCTGGCTCACTATCTGCATAGCAATCCGATTGAAACGACTGATCCTTTCTTTTTTTACTAATGAGGGTAACTTGGCAACTTTAGACAGGTCGCCTATAACAAACTACAAGTCACTCATTATTACCCACTTGTCACCACCATAAAAAGTCATTAAGCATCTGTATGAATTTGACGGTCATCATCCTCAACTACAATGTGCGCTATTTTTTAGAGCAAGCACTCAAAGCCGTCAAAGAAGCGACTTTGCATGCCACCCAACATGGCTTTATAGTCGAGACGATTGTAGTGGACAACGACTCGAAAGATGGTTCGGTAGAAATGGTACAAATGCAATTCCCAGCATTCCAACTTATCGCCAATAAAGAGAATGTCGGCTTTTCAGCAGGTAACAATCAAGGCATCAAAATTGCGAAAGGCGACTATGTTTTATTACTCAATCCCGACACCGTTGTTTCCGAAGACACCTTCACCAAAATCCTCCAATTTGTCGAAAAACATCCCGATTGCGGAGGCTTAGGCGTAAAAATGATTGATGGGAAAGGCATCTTTTTGCCCGAATCCAAAAGAGGCTTACCGACTCCTATGGTCTCCCTATACAAAATGACAGGACTCTCTTCTCTCTTCTCCAACTCCCCTCGTTTCAACCAATATCATTTAGGCTTTTTGGATAAAAATCAAACACACAAAGTCGCTGTTTTATCAGGTGCATTTATGCTATTAAAAAAAGAATGTTTGGACAAAATCGGTTTATTAGATGAGACTTTTTTTATGTATGGAGAAGATATTGACCTCTCCTATCGCATCACCAAAGGCGGCTTTGAAAATTACTACTTCGCCGATACGACCATCATTCATTACAAAGGTGAAAGTACGAAGAAAGGAAGTCTAAATTATGTGCGGATTTTTTACAACGCTATGATTATTTTTGCCCAAAAACATTTTGCCAATCAACAAGCAGGACTTTATACCTTACTGATTCGAGTTGGCATTTATTTACGAGCCAGCCTTTCCATTTTAGCGAGAATTGTCCGCTGGGCTTTTCCGATTTTATTGGATGCATTTATTGTATTAGTGGGCTTGTACTTTATCAAAGAATACTGGGCCAATAATGTCAAAGGAATGGCTTCTTATTATGCGCCACAATATATGACGGTCAATGTTCCCTTGTATATTTTCATCTGGTTGACCAGCGTATATTTTAGCGGCGGCTACGATAAACCCTTTAAATTGTCTCGTTTGATAAGAGGACTTTTTGTGGGTACACTCATTATTTCAGCCGTTTATGGATTTCTTGACGAAGCCTATCGTTTTTCAAGAGCAATGATACTATTGGGAGCCATTTGGTCGATATTTGCCTTATCTGCCTTACGTATTTTCACAGGCT
Source organism: Chitinophagales bacterium (assembly GCA_020630635.1). Lineage (GTDB taxonomy): Bacteria > Bacteroidota > Bacteroidia > Chitinophagales > UBA2359 > JAHDBB01. Next base: position 792 of record JAHDBB010000020.1, on the reverse strand, counting down.
TTTTTAGAAATAAAAGCTTCGATATTGCGCCCAATGACACAGGAAAGTTAGCCATTGTTGGTGGATTAGAAGAAGGACAACACATCAAAAACTTGTTATCCGATACAGGTTTAGACTTTGAATTTATGGGCTGGATTGATCCCAGTAATTTAGTAGAAAAAAAGCATCGTTTTCGATTGGGTGACTTAGAGAACCTTGCTCAAATCATTGAGTTATACAAAATAAAAGAGATTATTTTTTGCCGAAAAGATGTGTCATTTAAAAGGATGATTGAAGCGATGGAAGCCATCGGACCAGCAGTCAATTATAAAATTGTGACGGAAGATAGCGATCATATCATCGGCAGCAATTCCAAAAATAAAGCTGGTGACTTATATACTTTGTCATTGAGTTATACGATTTTACAAGCTGTCCAAAAGAGAAATAAACGCTTATTGGATTTCGTCCTTTCCTTGATATTTTTAATCACCTTCCCTATCGGATTTTTATTGGTCAAAAATCCTATTCAATTTTTCAAAAATAGTATAAGCATTTTACTCAATCAAAAAACTTGGGTAGGTTTTTCTTCATACAACTTTGAGGAATTGCCCAAAATCAAAGAAAGTATTTTGAGTGAAATCGACAAATATCCTGATGCTCAATTTGACGAAATGACGACATTGCGTTTATTAAAACTATATGCAAAAGAGTATAGCGTTTATAAAGATGTAGAAATCATTTTTAAAGCATTTCGGAGTTTAGGAAAAAAATAAAAAACATGTCTGAATCTACCCAATCTTTTATAAAACATAT
>JAHDBB010000547.1 GCA_020630635.1 Chitinophagales bacterium | reverse complement strand
TAGACCCGATAGTAGTGGTATCACCAACGAGGATTGGCTTTAGACCACCAGTCGAAAAGACTGGCGGTAGCGGGCGGCTTGGTGATAAGAACGGATAGCGGGGAGACCCATTACGACGAAGTAATGAAACGTTCTCTCCTAAAAAATCATCTATTCTTTTACCAAAATTTAGTTTCGGACATTAAAGATACAGAAAGTATGGCAGTTATTCCTGAAATTAGGTACATCCAATATCGAAACGATAGCTTCATGACATTTGTGACCAGCCAGGTCAATAACATAAAGGCGAAAACGATCAAAAGTTGTCCAATCTCTAAACCAACATTGAAGGCGAGTAAAGGTTCAAAAATATGGGATTCTTTGCCCAAAAGCATTTTGAGGTAATTGGAAAAACCCATGCCATGTATTAAGCCGAAAAAGAGGGCAAACGTATATTGTCTGCCGATGCGAACGGGCGTGTGGTCCCTATAGAAGATAAAATTGCTAAGGGCTGTGATAAAAATGGTGACAGGAATTAGAAATTCGATGATTTCAGGAGACAGTAAGACGATATTGAGGGTCGAAAGGGCGAGGGTAATGGAGTGTCCAATGGTAAAAGCGGTTACTAAACCAATGACTTTTTTCCAGTCGTTTGGACGATATAAGGCACATAAGGCTAAAATGAAGAGAATGTGATCGTAGCCATTGAGGTCGGAAATGTGTTGAAAGCCAAGTGAAAGATAGGTCTCAAAAGTTGTCAAAACATAGATTGGTTTAATTCAACTTATAAGGCACTTCCATGATGAAGGTTGGAATGGTTACTTTGAACAATCGGTCATCTGAAATGCGGTGCATCGTATAGGTTCCATGCATAGACCCAAATTCTGATTGTATATTGCACGCAGAAGTATATTGGTGCGATTGGTTGGGTTCCAAAATGGGTTGTTGACCCACAACGCCTTCGCCTTGCACTTCTCGACGTATATTGAGTGCATCAAAAATAAACCAATGACGAGAGAGCAATTGAATGGTGTATTTGCTACAATTTTCAATGGTTATTTGATAGGTAAAAATATGTTCATTGTCATTATTGCGAGAGTATTCAGGACGATATATTACTTCTGCACTCACAATGATGCCTTCAGTTACAGCACTTACAGAGATCATAGCCATGAGTTTTGTGTTTTATTTAAATTTAAAACTGTCTATCTATTTTTTTATTTTATGGAAGAGAACAATATAAAAATAAGCGATGTCTATAAAACTCACAAATTAAGCCAGTGTTTTTTTGCTTAAAAATTGACTCACAACCTCAAAAGCCTCTTTTTTGGCAATATCCAAATCATCATTGACCACACAAATATCAAATTGGTCTTCATAAGTCAACTCCATTCTTGCCCTTGCCATACGGGTTTCGATGGCTTCCAAAGTCTCTGTTTTTCGCCCAATCAATCGCTCCATTAAGGTTTCGACAGAAGGTGGTTTGACAAATACCGCTAATGCTTGGTCTTGGTAAAAGTTTTTGATATTGACGGCTCCTTTGACATCGACATCAAAAATGGCGTACTTATGTAAACTCCATATTCGTTCTACTTCTTCCTTGAGTGTCCCATAACATGTTCCTTTATAGACTTCTTCCCATTCCAAAAAATCGCCCTCTTTTATCTTTTGTTCAAATACACTTGGCTCCAAAAAGTAGTAATCTTTACCATGTTCTTCATGTGGTCGTTTATGACGAGTAGTAGCTGATACTGAGAAGCAAAGTTGTTCCATTTGCCCCAACAAATGACGCACTAAGGTTGTTTTTCCTGCCCCAGAAGGAGCTGTAAAAATGACCACTTTTTTATCTTCGACTTTCATAATATAGTTTCTAAATAGAGTGACAGGTAATTGGTGACAAGTGACTTTATCAAAAAACCGATCACGAATCAAACAATATTCAACAATTGCTCTTTAATTTTTTCCAACTCATCCTTCATTTCTACCACCACTGCTTGTATATCTTTATCATTGGCTTTGGACCCGATCGTATTAATTTCTCTACCTATTTCTTGGCTAATGAAGTTGAGTTTTTTGCCTTTTTTCTTGTCAGACTGTTCCAATGTATCTAAAAATAGCTGACAATTGCTGGACAAACGTACAATTTCTTCCGTAATATCAAACTTATCGAGATAATACACCAATTCTTGCTCTAAACGATTTTCATCTATATCCTTTTTTTGAATATATTTATCCAACGTTTGTTGTAGGCGTAAACGTACTAAGTTAATTCGATTGGGTTCTAATTCTTTGACCTTTTCTAACTTTTGAACAATTAAATTAATGCGTAGTTTAAAATCCTCTTCTAAAGTTGCTCCTTCGGTGGTTCGATATTCGACCACTTTTGCCAATGCTTCTTCAAATAATTGGATCGTTGCTTGTATTTCTTCATCAGACATTTTATCGGGAGTCAACAAGACATTGGGTAAATCCATAATGACGCTCAATAAATTATTGTTGGACAAGCCTAGTTTATCGTTGATACTTTGTAAAGACCGTCCATAGGCTTCTATCAAAGGTTCATTAAAAGTCGCCACTTCTTCGCCTGTAAAGGTCATATTGATGTAGGCATCTATTTTGCCACGATGCAATTTTTGAGAGATCAGTTTTCGCAATTGAGGTTCGATCGCTCGATAAATGGGGGGAGATTTAAAATTGATGTCTAGCTGTTTTCCATTCAACGCCCGTATTTCTAATTGCACACGTTTGCCGAATCCTTCAAAAAAGGCGCTACCAAATCCTGTCATTGAGTAAAGCATAAACATCTTTTAGATTAAGAAATGCCAAAGATATGGAAAATGTTTGAGAGACTATAATTAGTCGATAGTCGATAGCCAATAGTTGTTTAGTGAAAAGTAATAGTGACTAGTGGCTCTTGGTCCAGTTTATACATTGGTCTAGGTTATTCAGTTATCAGCCTGTCTATTGATATTCAACGAGTTTGTTTTTTGTTTAATAATGAATTTTAGGAGCGAACAGACAATACTTCGTCGTAATGGAAAGTCCCGCTATCCATTCTCATCACCAAGCCACCCGCTACCGCCAGTCTTTTCGACTGGTGGTCTAAAGCCAATGCTAGTTGGTGATACCATTACTATCGGGGCTATTTGGGCAAGGACAGAACACTATAAAACGTTCTCATATTTGAAAAATAGAAATTTTCATGTATCTTGACTACTCAAAAAAACTAAATTATGAAATACCTACTAAGTCTCGTTCTGATTCCCCTAATGACGGCTGGTCTCTTTACTCAACACAAAAAACTACCAGTCTTAACTCCCAACTTTGAGCATGTTTTCATTGCCTCCGAACAAGACCGTAAGGACTACATGGCTATCAACAAATTATTTGAACAAGTCTATGAAACAGAGGAACTTAAGGAAGAGGACCTGACAAAAGAACAACTCAAATTAATGGATCGTGCAGATCAATTGGCAGATAGGCTTACTGTTGGAGGAATTGGGTGTAGCTGGTATTGTGGGGGCGGTCCACATCGCATCAAAGCCTCTTCGGAGTTATCTAGAATGGCGGGGTTTAGCTATGAAGCTGAAAATGCCCATGATTTTAGCGTTTTTACCGCTTGGGTAGAAGGAAAAACAGACTACGGAATCGGCGAGTCTATAAGTTACTACTTTTTACCCAACAGCCCACCGATCACCCACATTGAAATTCTAAACGGTTATCTCAAAAATCCTACTGTTTGGAATAACAATTCTAGAGTCAAAAAATTTAAGCTTTTGGTCAATAATGAGCCTTATGCTTTACTGCCTGTTATGGATACAACTGCTTTACAACGCTTTATGTTACCCGACACCTTACAATCTACTACCAAAGGAGAAGATTTGGTTTTAAAGTTTGAGATTACAGAAGTTTATCCTGGTGATAAGTATAAAGATGTGGCTATCACCGAGATTATGTTTGACGGGATTGGGGTACATTAGTTTTTAAACTATCCAGTAAAAAATGCGTATAAAATAAATAGACCATAGAAACAATTTGGGAATTTTTATTGTATCTTAGTTGTTCATGAATTATATTAAGAAAGACAATATCAAGATTTTTTATAAAAAATGGAAGAGAAGTAATAACTTTACAAAATTATTTTCTCAAAATGCTTACCTTCATAAATGTCCAAAGAATTTCTTTTAGAAAAATCTAAATCAAATGAACTAGCTGTTGCTCACTTACTAAACCATGAAAGTTTGACAGCTCCTATCGTACATTGTTGTTATTATTCATGTTTTCAAAAAATTCTTTACATCTTAGAAACAAGAGGAAAAGATTATGATACGTTAGATAAAATGCGAGGTCCTAAAAGCGGAATGCACACTTATTGTCGAGATTTAGTTGTAGATATTTTAAGAAAAACAGATCGAAAAAAAGCCAAAGATTTTGAATCCAAAATGAAAAACTTAAGGTCTTTTAGAAATGAAGCTGACTATAAAAAAA
>JAHDBB010000019.1 GCA_020630635.1 Chitinophagales bacterium | reverse complement strand
GTATTTAATGACGAAGATGGAGACGGTGTACAAGATCCAGGAGAAGAAGGTATTCCAGGTGTATTGGTTACTATAACTTACCCAGATGGAACAACTGAAACAACAGTAACAGACAATACTGGTACATACATTTTTGATGACTTACCAGCAGGTGATTACACAGTAGAAGTTGGAGATGGTCCTGATGGCACTTCTTTAACAACTCCAGGCTCACAAGATGTTACTTTAGGTGAAGGTGAAGACAATATGGATGTTGACTTTGGATTTACTCCAGAAGAATTCGGTTCAATCGGAGACTTTGTATGGTTAGATGAAGACGGAGACGGTGTACAAGATCCAGGTGAAATGGGTATTCCAGGAGTATTAGTTACTTTGACTTACCCAGATGGTACACAAGAATTTGACATCACAGATGGTTCTGGTATGTACTTATTCGATGAGTTACCAGAAGGTATCTACACAGTAGAAGTAGGAGACGGTCCAGATGGTACTGACTTAACTACTCCAAATCCACAAACGGTTGATTTAGGTTCAGGTGAAGATGTTGAAGATGCTGACTTCGGATTTGCTCCAGAAGAATTAGGAGCTATCGGAGACTTCGTATTCAATGATACAAATGACAACGGTGTACAAGATCCAGGTGAAACAGGTATTCCAGGTGTATTGGTTACAATCACTTACCCAGATGGTTCTCAAGAGTTTGATGTAACAGATGGTTCTGGTATGTACTTATTCGATGAATTACCAGCAGGTGATTACACAGTAACAGTAGGAAACGGACCAGCAGATACCAATCCTTCTACGCCAACTACAATGGACGTTACTTTAGGTGAAGGTGAAACTAACTTAGATATTGACTTTGGATTTGCTCCAGAGATTCCAATGATTGATTTGGAAATTATGAAGATGGCTGAGTTTGAAAACGCTTTCATCGGTGAGATGGTAACTTATATCTTAACTGTTAAGAATGAAGGTCCAGACGTAGCAACAGGTGTTATGGCAGAAGATATTTTACCAGCAGGTGTTGGCTTCTGGTCTGCATCAGGTGACGGTATCTACAACGAAGGAAACGGTGTATGGCAAATCGGTACAATCCCTGTAAACGGTGAAGCTACACTTGAAATCAAAGTGAAAATCGAAGAGGAAGGAGACATTATGAACGTTGCTCAAGTCACAGCGGCTGACCAACAAGATATTGACTCTACTCCAAACAACGATGACGGTGACCAAAGCGAGGATGATGAGGATGGCGTAATGATCGCTGCTCAAACAAATCCTGCTATGTTCTTAGCAGATGTTTCTTTAACAAAAGAAGTGGATGCTGCCGTAGTTGACTTAGGAGACGAAGTAACTTATGAAATTACTGTTAGAAATGATGGATTAGGGCACATTGAAACTTTAGTAGTAGAAGATGTATTACCAGCAGGTCTTGCTTTTGTTGATGCAAGTGCAACAACTGGAGCGTATGACTTAGGTAGTGGTACTTGGACATTAGATCTTCAAGGTGGTGACATTGAGAAATTATTCATCACTGCTGAAGTAACGGGTGAAGGCAGTATTGTTAATACAGCAGAAGTTGTATCAGCTTCTTTACCAGATATTGACTCTACTCCAGACAACAATGATCCAACAGAGGATGATCAAGACGATGCAAGCATCTTTGCTAATCCTGGCGATGATCCAATGATTGATCTTGAGTTAGACAAATTTGTAAGTCCACACAGTGCTTTTGTTGGTGATACAGTAAAATACACCATCAAGATTTACAATCGTGGTCCTTCGGCTGCATCAGGCGTTGAGGTCTTAGACCAATTACCTGACGGAGTTGATTACATCAGCCACACTGCAACAATGGGTGAATACGATCCACTTTCAGGAATCTGGGCAGTAGGAGAGCAACCAGAAGTTGATTGCTTAGATACACTTTGCATCTACGCATTAGTAACAGGTACAGGTCCTATCGAAAACATCGCTCAAGTTTGGGCGGCTGACCAACCAGATGTGGATTCTACTCCTGGTAACGATGATCACACAGAGGACGATATAGACGGTGCAACAATCAATAGCCAAATGATTGACCTTCGTTTATACAAAAATGTCTTAGGAGACGATCAAGTAGAAATGGGTGAAGAAGTAACCTTTGAGTTAGAGCTTAGAAACAACAGTACGACCAATGCTTCTGGTGTGGTAGTACAAGATCTCTTACCAGATGGTTTGACCTTTGTAAGTGCTTCTTCTGCCGACTATGACTCAGGAACTGGATTGTGGACAGTAGGTAATGTACCTGCTCTACAAAGTGCAACCTTAGAGATTGTCGCAACAGTTGATGCCTTCGGTAGTATTACCAACGTAGCAGAGGTGGTAGCAGCCAATGAGCCAGACCTTGACTCTACTCCTGGTAACGGAGATATGGAAGAAGATGATATGGATAGTGCAACAGTAAGTGCGACAGACTTGATTCCTTGTGAAGAACAAGCTGATACTATCAATACTTGTACACAACCATTGACTCCAATCGTATTATGTGTTGACTTCTGTTCATTAGGTGATTCTTACAGTATTCAAGATGTAGAGTCTACATTCAATTGTAGTGTGAGTCTATTATCTGAAAACTGTTTCCGATACACACCATTACCTGGCTTTGAAATGATCGGTATTGATTACCTTACAGTTGAGGCTTGTAATGAAGGTGGAGCTTGTGACGAGATTGTTTACGTTGTTGAAGTATCTGATGAATGTGCTGGTGAAGAGGGTGGATTCTTCAACCCTGTTAATCCTCAAGAACAACAATTGAGACCAACTCACTCATTGAAGGTACCAAATGTATTGACACCAAACGGTGATGGTATAAACGATGTATTTACAATTGATGGTTTAGAGTTCGTTGATGCAACAGATGTTGAGTTGACTATCTTCAACCGTCAAGGACAACAGATTTTCCAAGATCCTAGCTTCCAGTACAACAATGCTTGGAATGGCACAGCAGACGGATATGGTCAATCACTTACAGACGGAACATACTTCTATCAAATCAGATTTGTAAAATCAGATGGTTCTGCAGTAGAGCAAGCTGGATTTATAGAGTTGAGAAAGTAGAAAGAATATAGGAATATTGGAGGGCTACTTTAGTTCTCCAATATTTTTCAAGAAATTTTTAAGAGGCAAGTGTTATGTTATTTGAAGAATCTTTAAGGATATTTAAATAATGTAATGGTTGTCTCTTTTTTTATTTAGATTACTTAGGAGCGAATGGCAAGGTGCGTTGTCGCAAAGGCAAGTCCCGCTATCCGTTCTTATGCTAAAGCCTCGCTCTCTCGCAAGTCTTTTTGACTTGTGATATAAGCCATGCCAATTAGCATACCACTACTATCGGGGCTATTTGGTAAGGAACAGAACCTATAGTAGCGGAACCGATTTAGAATTTTAAAATTAAAAATTAGAATTTAATTTAAGGGTATCTTTTATTTGAAATCAGAACACATAGAATGTTCTTAGAGAATAAAATGAGATAGAGGAGTATTATTTTTTTTAGAGTAATCTATCAACTGGAACTAAGTAATACTGACCTTAACCAACTAGCCCTGATAGAAGTGGTATTGCTGCGTTGAAGAAAAGCGTGGGTTGTAGAGAAGCAGCAGCAATAAGAACGGATAGCAGGAAGTCCTATAACGACGAAGTACTGAACCGTTCGCTCCAAAAGAAAAAAAATTTAAAAAATAAAATCAATATCAATTGATTGATTATCAGTTTGAATACTGCTATTATTTAAATTCATAATATGGTTTTTAATTTAGCAAAGTGTGACCCATAAATCTGTCACAGTCTTAATGATAGTATGTGACAAATTAATATGATTTATATTAATATACGATCCCTTCCCACCAAAAGTTACATCATTCCAAAACTTTTTAAAATACTCCTTTAAAATACACCATTGTTATAAAAACTGTACAATCTTAAAATACTTAAAAGTCTGAAAAAAATGTAACCAATTCTTTTTTCATTCGTAAGATTATCTCCATCAATCTAATTGATACAGAAAAACAGGTTTTTATACATTATAATTATATTTTAATTATTAGTATTTGAAAAAAACAAATAACATTGGAATAGTTTTTGCTGTTTTTCCTGCGAGTTTAATTTTGCTCAATCCCTTCCGATAAAAATTTTATCAATCCCTTCCCTTTTATTCCCTTCCGTTAATTTTTTCACAACCAGAAACTTACAAAATTTTAATAAGCTCTCATCTGCTTATTAGAATACCTGACTGTTTTACCAATTGAAAAAATTTAACATAAATAATAAGTAATTAATTATGAAATCATCTTTACTACTTCAAAGGTGGTCAGAGGGATTAACTTCTATAGGGATTAAATCCTTTACACTTACCTTCTCATTACTAATGAGCCTTTTTGTTGTAAATAGTCTCTCCGCCAGTCCTTGGTGTTGGGTCCAAAACGGTGGCTCGATCAGCGCACCCGGTACTTGTTATCAAGGACAGACTATTCAAATTTCGGGTACTGTTCCAAGTACAGACTCTAACTTAGAGTACATGTGGCTTTGGAACCCAAGTGCAGATTATGTTACCAGTGCTGCAGTTGAATTAGGGACTTCTTATACACCTGATTTTTCTGTTGTTATGAATTCACCAGGTTGGTTTATCCGTTGCGTTCGTCCACAAGGATGTGGATGGAGCTGGAGCGAAGCAAGAGAGGCAAGCTCTCAATATGTTTCTGTAACCACTTGTAGTGCCATCATTTCTGCTGTCACAGCAACTAATATAACAAGTTGTGGCGCACACAATGGTAAACTCAATGTTGATCCAAATGTCAACGGAGGAACTGTTTTACCTTTTGAAATTTACTATACTTATAATGGTCAAGAATATTATGGTGGCGGAGGCTACAATGATTATTCTAACAATTATGTAACAGGATTAGGTGCTGGAACCTATTCTAATATTCGTATAGTAGATGCCAATGGTTGTGAAGCAACACATGCAGGCGTTTATTACATTTCAGAAGACTGTTCTTCTGCACAACCTACATGTGAAACAGATTGTAGTTTATTAAATACCAACTACAACAACTTTATGTTCTTAGGAACATTTAATGGTCATGCGTACTTCAAAAGAACCAGTGGTGATGTTGAATACTGGACTGCAAAAACTTATGCAGAAAGTATTGGAGGATATTTGGTAACAATCAATAGCCAAGCAGAAAACGAGTGGGTAGCCAATGCTGCTCAAGGAAATTACTGGATTGGATTATCAGATGCATCAAATGAAGGCTACTTTACTTGGACCAATGGTGAGCCAGTAACTTATACCAATTGGGCATCAGGTGAACCTAATAATTATGGTACAGGTGAAGACTATGTAGAAGCTGGACCTAATGGAGTTTGGAATGATGTAAGTGATAATGACTACAATTGGACAATCGTAGAGATTGCTTGTCCTTGTACAACCCCTGCTCCAAGTTGTGAGATCACTTGTCCTTCAGATGTAAACGCTTCTGCTTGTGATACAGATAGCACAGAGCCTAGTGTTACAGGTTTCCCAACAGTAAACTGTGGTGATTACGAATTTACTTACACAGACAACGTTGCTAATACTGCTGGTTGTGGACAAACAATCACAAGAAACTGGACAGCGACTCCTAGTGCTTGTGAGTCGATTCCTTTGGTAGAATGGAATATGAATGCTTGTTATTCAAATTCAGGAAACAACTCTCCTTACGAATATGGAGAATTGACACCTAACTACCTTAACTTTGGAGGATTCGGATCAGTAAATGCAACTGGTATTGATAGAAATAGCGGTAAGCACTCTTGTACTTATGGTTTAAACAATACCTTATCTACTTGTTTTGGAATGAGTGGTTCAAGCTGGTCAGATAATGCGGATCAAGCAATTCGTTTCAGTGTGACATTAAGCCCAGAAAATACAGGCTTCTTGACAGGTCTTAACTTTTATGAATTGGCTCCAACTCAATATCAATGGGTTGCCAATGCAAGTTCTACAACACCTGTTCAAGGAACCAATAACTATCCTACCTTATATGGTATTCGTGTATTGAAAGATGGAGTAGAAGTATTCCAAGAAATCAATATTCCAACAACTCAACAATGGACTTTAGAATCATTTGATTTTACAAGTAATCCAGCATTTGAAATTACATCACAAACAACTTTCAGCTTTGAAATCTTAGCTTATAGTTCTGTTGGAAATGGTTCAGATGTAAGAGCTTGGGATGTAGAAGATATTCAAGTTTTAGGTTGTGTTAATTCAGGCGACTTGACTTGTACACAAACAATTACTTTAGAAGATAACTTAACTGCAAGCGCAGAAGTAGCAGGTACATTGACTTGTGAGCAAACATCTGTTCAATTATTGGGTTCTAGCAATGAGTCAAATGCTACTTATAGCTGGACAGGACCAAGTGGTTTTACTTCAAGTGAGCAAAATCCTACTGTTTCAGTAGCAGGTTCTTATACTTTGACTGTTTCTAAAGGTTGTTGTGAAGCAACGGCAACAGCAGTACAAGTAGTTGGAAATACAGTTGAACCAACTGTAAGTTTAAGCAATGATGGACCACTTACTTGTATCAAAACAGATATTACAGTAACAGTGACAACTAATGACGATGGGTCATTTACTTATAGCTGGACAGGACCCAATGGATTTACCTCAACAGAACAAGCACCTTCTTTTACAGAAGCAGGGACTTATACTTTAGAAGTAACTAATCCAGAAAACGGATGTACAGCAACAGCAACAACTACTATTGTTGAAGATATTGATGAGCCAACAGCAGCAGCGAGTAATTCTAATCCAATTACTTGTAAAGATGATGCTTCACAATTGACAGCAAGTTCTACAACAGCAGGAGCTACTTTCTCTTGGACAGGTCCAAGCGGATTTACTTCTACTCAAAGCAATCCAGTTGTATCTGTAGCAGGAACTTATACTTTGACTGTTACTGATCCAAGTAATGGATGTACAGCAACAGCTACTACAACTATTATGGAAGATACAGCAGAGCCAGATGCACAAGCAGCAGGTGGAGAGATTTCTTGTAACACTCCAACCATTGAGTTAGTTGGATTCTCAACAACTCCTAATGTTGTATTTAGCTGGAACGGTCCTCAAGGATATGCTGCTAACGGTGCAACAGCTAATGCAAGTATTGCAGGAACTTATACCTTGACTGTTGCAACAGTAGATAATGGTTGTTTCACAATGACGAGTGTAGAAGTAACAGAAGATACAGTAGAGCCAACGGTAAGTTTAACTAACAATGGTCCATTAACTTGTGATCAAACAAGTGTGAATATGACTGCTACCACAGCCGGTGGTGTAAGTTACCTTTGGACAGGACCAAACGGTTTTACTGCTACAACAGCTAATGCTATCGCAACAGAAGCAGGAACTTATACTTTGACAGTAACAGCAGCGAATGGATGTACTGCTAGTGCAACAACTATTGTAGAAGGTGATACAACTCAACCAGTTGTAACTGCTGAAAATAATGGTCCATTAACTTGTGATCAAACAAGCGTTCAATTAACAGCAACTGCAACAGGTGCGATTAGCTACTCTTGGAATGGTCCTGATGGCTATGCTGCCAATACACAAAATCCAACAATCACTTTACCAGGTGTTTACACAGTAACTGTAATGGCTTCTAATGGATGTATGGAGTCAGCAACTACAACAGTAACTGAAGATACAACGCCTCCTACAGTTGATATTACAGGAGCAGGAACCATTACTTGTGATGAAACAAGTATAGATTTGACGGCAACAGGTACGAACATTGCTTCTTATGCTTGGTCAGGACCAAGTGGTTTTACTGCTAATACTGCTGACATTACAACAACTGTAAGTGGAGATTATACGGTAATAGTAACAGCAGCCAATGGATGTACAGCAACCGCAACCGCAACAATTTTAGAGGATACTACAGATCCAACAGCTAGTATCACGAATGATGGTCCATTGACTTGTGATAAAATTAACGTGACTTTGGCAACTACTACAACAGGTGCTGTAACTTATGCTTGGACAGGTCCAGGAGGATATACGTCTACAGCAACTGATCCAGTGATTACAGAGCCAGGAACTTATACTTTAATTGTAACAGCAGCTAACGGATGTACAGCTACTGCAACAACAACAGTAGATCAAGATATTACAACACCTAATGCTTCTGCACAAGGAGCTACTTTAACTTGTAATGAAACAAGCGTTACTTTGACAGGTAGTTCTACAACAACAGGTGTAACTTATACTTGGACAGGTCCAGGTGGATTTAACTCTAATGATCAAAGTCCATTGGTAAACAATGAAGGAACTTATACTTTAACTGTAACATCAGCAAATGGATGTACAGCTACTGCAACAGCAGAAGTATTAAAAGATGATAGTGTGCCAGAAGTAAACACAACAGGTGGTATTTTAACTTGTATGACGACTTCAGTTGATTTAAGCGCAACAGCAAATGTAACAACTGCTTCTTATAGCTGGATTGGTCCAAGTGGATTTACTTCTACAGAACAAAATCCAACAGTAACAGAAGCAGGAACTTATACTGTAACGGTAACAGGCACGAATGGTTGTGATGTTGAAAGAACAGCAACTGTAACTTTTGAAGATGATTTAGCTTCTGGTATTGTGAATCCTACAGAAGTGTGTGCTGGTGAAGCGGCTACTTTTGAGGCTGTCTTAGGACAAGCAGGGACAACGTATACTTGGAACTTTGGAGCAGATGCAACGCCTTCTACTTCAACTAATGTTACAGAAGATGTAATTTGGAATACAACAGGATTAAAGACTGTTACTTTAACAGTAGAAAAAGGTGTTTGTACAGAAGAGTATGAAGCAGTTATTTTAGTAAATGAAGAAGTAATCGCTTTAGCAGGTGAAGATCAAGCTATCTGTCAAGGTGCTTGTGTTCAAATTGGAGATGTAGCACAGTCTGGTTATACTTACTTATGGACTCCAAGTACAGGATTGAATAGCACAAGTGTTGCTGGTCCAGTTGCTTGTCCTATTACAACGACAACTTATACTTTATTTGCAACTAAAGATGGATGTACAACAACAGCAGAAGTAACGGTATCTGTAGATGTAGAATTGAACCCTGTTGCAGACGCAGGTCAACCACAAGCAATTTGTTTTGGTGAAAGCGTACAATTAGGTGGAAATAATACAACAACAGGTGCGACTATTATGTGGACACCAACAACTGGTTTAGATGATCCAACAAGTGCCAATCCAACGGCTGCTCCAACTACGACTACTACTTATACTATGATGGTAATGAACAATGGTTGTGAAGATCAAGCAGAAGTAACTGTAACAGTAGAAGATTGTACTTTTGATGTTGCTTTAAATAAAGTATTGGCAACAGGACAAACTGAATTAGTAAATCCAGGTGATGATGTAACATTCACTATCAATGTATTCAATCAAGGTGAAGTACCTGCCAACAATATTCAGGTTGTAGATTATATTCCAGCAGGATTAATCTTGAATGATGCAGACTGGGCATTAAATGGAGGAGAGGCTGTTATTACTTTAGCAGAAACTTTAGCTCCAGGTCAAAGCACCTCTGTTGATATTTCTTTCACTGTTGCTAACAATGTAAGTGGTCAAATCATTAACTATGCAGAGATTGCAAGTGCAACTAACGTAAATACTGGTGCAGAAGGTGACGATATTGACTCTACGGCTGATTCTTTCGATTCTAACGATAACGGTGGTACTGTGAATACAGCGCAAGATGACAATGTAAGTGATGATGGAACAACTGATGAAGATGATCACGATCCAGAAGATATTACTGTTCAGACAATTGATCTTGAATTGACAAAAGTAGTGAGCGAATCAGTTGTAAATGTAGGTGATTCTGTAACTTGGACAATTACTTTAGAAAACAAAGGTCCAGCAGATGCAACAGGTGTAACTGTATCTGATGCATTCCCACCATTTGGTTTAACATACATTAGCGATAACCCAACAGCAGGAACAACTTTTGATGCTAACTCATTGATTTGGACGGTAGGAGACTTAGCAAATGGAGCTTCTGTTACTTTAGAAATTGTAACAAGCGTTGATTTCATTGGTCCTTACACCAACACTGCACAAGTAGAAACGGCTGACCAAGTTGATATTGATTCAACTCCAGGTAACGATGACGGAGATCAAAGTGAAGATGAAGAAGATGGAGCATCTGTTGAAGCATTATTAATTGACTTAGAGTTGGTTAAATCTGCAAGTGTAACAGAAGTTTTAATTGGTGAAGAGTTTGATTATACCATCATTCTTAAAAACGAAGGTCCTTCTGTAGGAACCAATATAGCAGTAACTGATAACTTACCAGCACAAGTAGAATATGTATCTTCTTCTGCAACACAGGGTTCTTATGATGCTGCAACAGGTATTTGGACAGTAGGTGATTTAGGAGTAAATGAAGAAGATACCTTAACAATTACAGTTAGAAGTATTGCAGCAGCCTCTTCTTTGAATATTGCAGAAGTAACAGCAGCCGATCAACCAGATATTGACTCAACTCCAGATAATGATGATGGAGATCAAAGTGAAGATGATGAAGATAATGTAAGTGTACAAATTGGTTCAGGTACTTTTGATCTTGCTTTAAACAAAGTATTGGCAAATGGACAAACTGAATTAGTAGCGGCTGGTTCTGATGTAACTTTCACGATCAACGTATTCAATCAAGGACAAGCACCTGCTAACAACATCACTATTGTAGATTACATTCCAGCAGGATTAACTTTGAATGATGCAGATTGGGCATTAAATGGCTCTAACGCAACTATCACTATTCCAGGTACATTATTGCCAGGAGCTTCTACAAGCATTGATATTACTTTCACAGTAGGAGCAGATGCAACTGGTCAAATCATCAACTACGCAGAGATTGCAAGTGCAGATGACGCTAATACAGGTTTACCAGGTGAGGATCTTGATTCTACACCAGATAGTGATGATAGCAATGATACAGGTGGTACTGTAAATGAAACAGGACAAGACGATAACGTAACAGATGATGGTACAAATGACGAGGACGATCACGATCCAGAAGACATCATTATCGAACAATATGACCTTGCATTAATCAATACTTTGGCGGATGGTCAATCTGCTAACGTAACAGTAGGAGAAACAGTTAACTTTGAAGTAACAGTAGTTAATCAAGGAAATGTATCTTCTGGCGACTTTACAGTTGTTAGCCAAATTCCAGACGGAATGACATTTGTAAGTGCAGGTCAAGGCGGTGTATATGACAGTGCTACCAATACCATCACTTGGGATTTAAGTGGATTAGCTCCTGGTGATATGATTTCTTTAGATATTGCTTCAACTGCTGATGAGTTTGGTGTTACCTTGACTAACTGGGCAGAAATCGTAACAGATAGTGGTGATGACGAAGATTCTACACCAGATTCTAATATTGGTAATGGTCCAACACAACCAAACGATATGGTTGACAACCACAACGACATTACTTTAGATGAGCCAGCAAATGATGAAGATGACAATGACTTTGAATCTGTAACAACTGCTCAAGGAGAATATGACCTTGCATTAATCAATACTTTTGCTGATGGTCAATCTTCAAATGTTGCGGTAGGAGATACTGTAAACTATGTACTTACTATTTCTAATCAAGGAGATTTGCCATCAGGTGACTTCACAGTACTTGATCAAATTCCAGACGGAATGACTTTCGTAAGTGCAGGTCAAGGTGGTGTATATAGCAATGCTAACGGTACCATCACTTGGGACTTAAGCGGTTTACAACCTGGTGATATGATTACTTTAGAATTTGCAGCAACTGCTGATGAGTTTGGAACAACTTTAACCAACTGGGCAGAAATCATTTCTGACAGTGGTGATGATGAAGATTCTACACCAGATTCTAATATTGGTAATGGTCCAACACAACCAAACGATATGGTTGATAACCACAATGATATTACTTTGGATGAGCCAGCAAACGATGAAGACGATAATGACTTCGAGTCTGTTATTACTGCTCAAGGCGAATACGACCTTGCATTGATTAAAACCTTAGAAAATGGTCAATCAGAAATCGTAATGGTAGGAGATACCGTAATCTTCTTAATTACAGTTGCCAATCAAGGAGACTTGCCATCAGGTGACTTTACAGTAGCGGATCAAATTCCAACAGGAATGACTTTCGTAAGTGCAGGTCAAGGTGGAACACACGCCAACGGTTTAGTTACTTGGGACTTAACTGGATTAGCTCCAGGAGCAACTATGATGTTAGAAGTTAGAATGACAGCAGATGAGTTTGGTACAACTTTAAATAACTGGGCAGAAATCACTTCTGATAGTGGTGATGACAGTGACTCTACTCCTGATACAGATACAGGTAATGGACCAACTCAGCCAAATGATGAAGTAACGAATCACAACGAGATCACTTTAGATGATCCTGTAGGAGATGAGGATGATAACGACTTTGAAGCAGTAACCATTGCTGAAGGCGAGTATGACCTTGCTTTAATCAACACTTTAGCTGACGGTCAACCTTCTAACGTAACAGTAGGAGATACCGTTGACTTTGTTGTAACAGTTGTTAATCAAGGACAGTTACCATCAGGTGCTTATACAGTTGTTAGCCAAATTCCAGATGGAATGACCTTTGTAAGTGCAGGTCAAGGTGGTGTATATGACAGTGCTACCAATACCATCACTTGGGATTTAAGTGGATTAGCTCCTGGTGATATGATTTCTTTAGATATTGCTTCAACTGCTGATGAGTTTGGTGTTACCTTGACTAACTGGGCAGAAATCGTAACAGATAGTGGTGATGACGAAGATTCTACACCAGATTCTAATATTGGTAATGGTCCAACACAACCAAACGATATGGTTGACAACCACAACGACATTACTTTAGATGAGCCAGCAAATGATGAAGATGACAATGACTTTGAATCTGTAACAACTGCTCAAGGATTCTATGATCTTGCATTGATCAAGACATTAGCAGAAGGACAAGAGTTATTTGTAGCAGTAGGAGATACCGTTGACTTTGTTATTACAATTGCCAATCAAGGAGATTTACCATCAGGTGATTACACAGTTACAGACCAATTACAAGAAGGTTTAACTTTTGTAAATGCAAGTCAAGGTGGAACACACGCCAATGGTGTTGTTACTTGGGACTTAACTGGATTAGCTTCTGGTGATACGACTCAATTATTGATTAGTGCTATTATCTCTACAGTAGGTACTGGTAAATATGTTAACTGGGCAGAGATTACGGCTGATAGTGGTGATGACGAAGACTCTACTCCTGATACGGATACAGGTAATGGATTTACAGAGCCTAATGATTCTACGACGAACCACAATGACATCACTTTAGACAATCCTGTAGGCGATGAAGATGATAATGACTTTGAAGACATCTTTGTAGATAGAACCTTCAATATCTTAACAAGAATCGCTTTACAAGGTGCTGTGAGAGAAGATGCGGGTGGTATGAATGCCAATCCTTTAATGGGTGATGAATTGAGACAAGAAAACTTAATTCCAAATGTTGAGCCATATAGTGGTGCTGCTGGTGTTATCCAACACTTCGGAAACGGTGGAGGTGAAGAAGCTGCCGCAGGTATCTTTGCGACGACAGGTTCTGACGCATTAGTTGACTGGGTAGTAGTAGAGGTAAGAGATGCAATTGATCCAACCAACATTATCAGCACTCGTTCTGCTTTAGTTCAAAGAGATGGTGACGTTGTGGATATAGATGGTGTATCTCCTGTATCTTTCTCTGATGTAGAAGAAGGAAGTTACCACATTGCGATTCGTCACAGAAATCACTTAGGTATTATGACAGCAGGTACGATTACTTTTGACGGTTCACAAGATATTGTTATCGACTTCACTGACTTGGCTACTGCAACTTATGGTGAAAACGCACAAGTTGATATGGGTGGATACCAAGCAATGTGGGCTGGTGACTTGAACAGCGATGGTCAAGTAATCTTCCAAGGAAATGCCAATGAGACAGGTAATGTGTTCTTTGATGTATTGACTGCACCAGAAAATAACGGTGCTGTTACCAACTACATTTTAGAAGGATACAGCAATTCTGACATCAAATTGAATTGCCAAACAATCTTCCAAGGTGCCAACAATGAACCAACTGAAGCATTCTTCATCATTTTAGGACACCCTAATAATACAGACTTCTTGAGTAACTTCATTATCAACCAACAGTTACCAGAGAATGAGGAGTAATCCTTTGATATAAATGAAACTTGATTAGAAATTTTAACAAGAATTTTTTAATCAAAACCAACAGCTTAAAAGTGGATGCTTGTCATTCGCTTTTAAGCTGTTTTTTACCTTTGAGATACAAACGAAAAATAATTAATACACTCTAAGGTTTTTGATGAATAGAACAGATAGCTAATAATCTTCTTTCTATTAGTAATTTTTTTAGAAGCGAATGGAGATTGCTTCGTCGTAGAGGCAAGTCCCGCTATCCGTTCTTATCACCAAGCCACCCAAACCCTTTAGCCAACGCATATTGGTGATACCACTACTATCGGGGCTATTTTGTTAAGGTTGGTCCCGATCGTAACTGAGCCATTTTAGAAATTAGAATTTAATCCATTCGGGGCTATTTTTTACAGTCATCCTTTTTGCATAATGCACCAAAAAAAATAAATAATATTTCAAGTACTTTTAGGCTTCCAACTCGCACTAAGAAGTACTGATCTCAACCAACTAGACCTGATAGCAGCGGCTATGACGAAAAAGCTTAGCTTCTTACCACAAGTTGAAAAAACTTGCGGTAGCGCAAAGCTTCGGCATAATAGCGTATAGCAGGGAGACCCATTGCGATGAAAGAAAAACCGTTCTCTCCAACAAAAAATAAAAACAAAAAAATTCTTTATTTACACTATTTAGTTCTTTGAAAAACAACATAACATTTACACCTATTACACATTCCCAATATTTACATTTTTATACCTAATACATACCCCAAATTTACCACTTAGCCAATAATATTTTTTACATAAAACAACTAGTTATGAACACAAAAATTTTAACCCTTAGTTTACCCAACTCTTTTGGGTATTTACAACAAAAATTATGGTTAGCACTTTTCATTTTGTTAGCCTTTGTCTTTGCACAAAAAACCAATGCACAATGCAACATCAGTTGCCCTGCCGATGTAACCTTATCTGCTTGTACCGATCCAAGCCTTGATCCCAACAACACAGGCAATGCAAGCGTCAACTGTGATGGTTACACACTCAATTTTACGGATAGCATGGCAGGTATGGATGCCAGCAACTGCGCTCAAATGATTACCCGTACTTGGACGGCAACACCTCAAACATGCAATCCCGTTACCATCGCCAAATGGGATCTAAATGAATGCTACTCTAATTCTGGTGATAACTCTGGGATGATTTACGACGAGTTCACACCAATGTTTCCAAATGGTGGAAACTTTATCAACGTAAACGCAACAGGATTAGACCGACAAGAAGGTATGCACTCTTGTACTTATGGACTCAACAATTCTTTGGCAGCTTGCTTTGGAATGGACGAGCAAAGCTGGTCAGACAACAACTCAAAAGCAATTCGTTTTGATGTCACTTTGAACCCAGACAATATGGGTAAATTGACAGAGTTAAGTTTTTATGAATTGGCTCCGACCCAATATCAGTGGGTTTCTGATTACACTAATAGTAACAATAACGAGGTATCAGGAGCCAATAATTATCCTACACAATATGGAATCCGTGTCTTAAAAAATGGTGTAGAAATATTCCAACAAATCAATATCCCAACAACTCAACAATGGACCTTAGAAAGTTTTGATTTTAGTGGCAATGCTGACTTTGGATTTACGACGACAACAACTTTTAGTTTTGAAATCTTAGCATACAATCCTGTGGGCAATGGTTCAGATGTATTTGCTTGGGATGTAGAAGATATTGAAGTCAAAGGATGTGATGGGTTGAGTGATGAAGTATTGACTTGTACACAGATGATTACTTTGCAAAATGACTTGACGGCTTCTATCAACAGCAGTTCGACTAGTATCGGATGTGACGATGGTGCTTCGGTAGAATTGATGGGAAGCAGCAACATGGGAGATGCTTTTTACGCTTGGACAGGTCCCAACAACTTTGCTTCTAATCAACAAAATATTAGTGTAAACGCAGCAGGAACGTATACCTTGACGGTTGTAAAAGAATGTTGTACCGTAACAGAGACGATTGATATTTCAGCCGATTTGTGTGAGTATGATTTAGCATTAATCAAGATATTAGCTGAAGGACAAAGCAGCACCATTGAAATAAATGAGACAGTTGATTTTATCGTAAAAGTAACGAATCAGGGACAAACGCCTTCAGGAGATTACGAGGTAATGGATCGAATCCCAGATGGCATGTCATTTGTTAGTGCTGGAATGGGTGGTGTTCACAACAATGGTTTGGTTACTTGGAATTTGTCAGGTCTAAATGAAGGAGACTTCATCGAATTGCCTATTACTTTGAGAGCCGATGAAATTGGTACAGGACGTTTTGTCAACTGGGCAGAAATTAGCGAAGATAGTGGAGATGATGAAGACTCTACACCTGACGGAAATACAGGTTTTGGATTTACACAACCCAATGACTTGGTAGATAATCACAATGATATGATGTTGGATAATTCACCTATTGATGAAGATGATAATGACTTTGAAGAAGTATTTGTAGATCGTGGTTTACAATTGTTGACCCGTGTATATTTACAAGGAGCGATGAGTAATACGGACCAAATGGTGATGAGAGATGATTTGCGTTCAGAAGACTTAATTCCAGCAGTAGAGCCTTATTCTAGTTTAGAAGGTTTTGAGCATGCAGGATATGGAGGAGGAGAGACTACCACTCCAGAAGTTTTAGAAGTGACAGGAAGCAAGGCAGTTGTAGATTGGATCTTATTGGAGTTGAGAGAGTCAGGCAATCCTAGCAATGTAGTAGCAACTTGTGCTGGTTTGGCTTTAAGTGATGGAAGTGTAGTGGGACCTGATGGTGTTTCATCTTTAGCCTTTCCTGGATTAGACGAAGGATACTATCACGTAGCCATTCGTCATAGAAATCACTTAGGAGCTATGTTGAGTGCTCCTGTTTATCTTTCAAATACAGAAATAGCACAAACAGACTTTACAACAGAAGCTACTTATGGACAACATGCTCAAAGTGAGTTACCAACAGGTTTAAGAGCGTTGTGGGCAGGTAATGCGAATGGAGATGGTCAAGTTATTTTTCAAGGAAATGGTAGTGATGTCAATGGTAGTTTCTTTGAGGTATTGACAGATAGTGAGAATGGTACCAACTCTCCTAGCTTTGTCAGCAATGGCTATCTTCAAGCTGATTTTAACATGGACTGTCAAGGTATTTATCAAGGAGTCAACAATGATCTTGGTACTATTTTCTTCAATACGATTGGTCATCCTGGCAACAGTGCATTTATCAATAACTATGTGGTAGAAGAACAATTGCCATAAACCAATGATGATAAAATAGATTGATGACTTTTTAGTCGAACAAATGATTATTTATAGAAAAGCCGTTGCTCTTTGGAGTAGCGGCTTTTTTTGTTGGGGTGGAGTGACTTGGGGCAAGGTGTGACAGAGTGAGAGCAAATTCGTGAATTTGCTTTACATTATGAGGCTTCTTCTTTTTTGGAGCGAAGGGTTGGGTGCCTTGTCGTGATGGAAAGTCCTGCTATTCGTTCTTATTGCTGCTGCCTTGCTCTACCGCAAGTTTTTTCAACTTGTGGTCTAAAGCCATCTCACAAACGCAGCAATACCACTACTATCAGGGCTATTTTTGAGAGGTCGGAACTTTTGGAAAGGAAGATGAGGTCATTGGAGCTTTTTTGTCTTTTTGGGAAAAAAATCCCAAAATGGGAATGAATTGTGTTACTTTTTCAAAAAAAGACCTCTAAAATGTAGAATAGTGGATAGTTTCCTGTTATTATAACAAAGATATATTTGTTTATTTGATAAGTAATATGCATGAAAAAAGGAACTTAATCTAGTGTTCTAATCAAAAAATTATCATTTTATTCCTATATTTGTGATAGCTGAGTTATAACCATATTACAAACCATCTACAACATATTTTATCTCCTCCATTTTTTTGTAATAGAGTTTTATATTTTGTCAATACTAACACTAACTAAAAATATAATACTCACCATAATCGGCTGATCTCTTAAATCCTCCCTTCATAGCTCAATAGACATTTTATGATGTCAACATCTATACAGATTGTATGGGTGAATGCTGTTCCTATATCTAATCTTTTATTATTTCATTGTTTTTTTTTGGTGCTAAGAAGTTGTGTCCATAACCATCTAGCCCCGATAGCAGTGGTATTCGTGTCTGAAGCGTTGGTCTAAAAAAACGTTGGCGACACGAATAAGAACGGATAGCGGGACTTGCTATAACGATGGAAGAATAACCTTTCGCTCCTCATATAAAATGATTGATTTAGAGATATATAAAATAACAACTAACTAACTAATTACTAACATAAAGATTAACTAATTATAAATGCCTAGCTATGAAATTACATTTACCTTCAACCAAATCTGGTTGTTGGAGCTACTCAGTTGCTAACCTAGTAGCCTTCCCCTATTTATTGAGGTGTTGTTGCCTAATATTGATGATATTGGGACTCTCTCAACAAACTTTTGCTCAATGCAATACCACGATGGTAGATGCCGAAAATAATGGCACTAGTATCGGAGTAAATACCAATACAGATTGCTCACCTTGTGGTATTCCTCCTGGTGGTGCTGATGGAAATGTTGGATGTGGTGTTGTTTATATTGACCTTGCTTCTATTTTAGGAGAAGGCAGTACTTGCTCTACGATTAATATCACACCTAGTAACGGTAGCGGATATGATTTTTATGAAGGAGATTTGTCTGGTGCAGCAACGTGTCCTACTCCTATTGCTGAAGATAAACCCAATAATGAAACTACCAGTTTGAACTTGTCAGATGATGATGGTGATGGCTTGATTGCTATTACGATTTGTTCTGATGGAGGGGGAAATCGTTCAGTAGATTTTGATGTAACTCCATTGAATTGTGATGATGGTGATTGTACTACAGAGGATACATTTGATCCTATTACTTGTATTTGTAGCAATACGCCCATTGATCCAGTAGTTACTTGTGATGATGGAGATTGTTTGACAGAAGATACATATGATGCAGCGACTTGTGCGTGTGTGAATACACCAATTGCCCCACCTGATTGTGACGATGGAGACTGTTCTACCTTAGATGTTTTCAACCCTGATGACTGTTCTTGTTGGAATGATCCTATTGCAACACCTGTTTGTGATGATATGGATTGTATGACAGTAGACACATATGATGCAGCGACTTGTGCATGTGTTTATACACCGATTGATCCACCAAGTTGTGATGATGGGGATTGTAATACAGCCGATGTTTACAATACAGAAACTTGTATGTGTGAAAACAATCCAATCAATCCAGTTGCTTGTGATGACCAAGATTGTACAACATTAGATGAGTATGATCTTGCAATTTGTGAATGTGTGCATACACCGATTGAACCACCTGTTTGTGATGACGGTGATTGCTCAAATGGTGTAGAGACTTATGATGCAGCGATTTGTGAGTGTGTACCAGGCACACCTATTGAAGTGCCTGTTTGTGATGATGGCGATTGTTCAAATGGGGTAGAGACTTATGATCCAGCGACTTGTGAGTGTGTACCAGGCACACCTATTGAAATACCTGTTTGTGATGATGGTATTTGTTCAAATGGTGTAGAGACTTATGATGCAGCGATTTGTGAGTGTGTACCAGGAGTCCCTGTTTTAGTACCTGTTTGTGACGATGGCGATTGTTCTAATGGTGTCGAAATTTATGACGAAGCTACTTGTGAATGTATTCCAGGAACGCCACCAGAAGTACCTGTTTGTGATGATATGGATTGTACCACAGCCGATGCTTATGATGCTGCGACTTGTATGTGTGTTTATACACCCATTGAAATACCAAGTTGTGATGATGGCGATTGTACAACAATGGATGAATACAATGTAGTGACTTGTGAGTGTGATAATATTCCATTGCCACCACCAAGTTGTGATGATGGAGATTGTATGACGATTGATACCTATGATGCAGCGCTTTGTGAATGTGTGTATGCAACCATAGATCCACCAAGTTGTGATGATGGAGATTGTAACACAGCAGATGTTTATAATACAGAAACATGTGAGTGTGAAAATAATCCAATTGAGCCATTGGCTTGTGATGATGCAGATTGTAGTACATTGGATGTTTATGATGCTGCTCTTTGTGAGTGTGTACATACACCTATTGACCCACCTAACTGTGATGACAATGATTGCTTGACGATTGATACTTATGACGCAGCGACTTGTACTTGTGTCTATGAAGCGATTGTTCCAGATTGTAATGATAACGATTGTACCACAGCCGATGCTTATGATACAGCAACTTGTGAATGTGTGAATACACCGATAGAGCCACCTGTTTGTGATGATGGATTGTGTACGACAGAAGATGTTTATGATCCAGCAACTTGTGAGTGTGTTTATACCCCTATCTTAATTGAGCCTTGTGATGATGGCAATTGTTTGACGACAGACCTTTATGATATTACAACTTGTGAGTGTGTATCTATTCCAATTGCTCCACCTACCTGTGATGATAGCAATTGTAATACAGTAGATACTTATGACCCAATGCTTTGTGAGTGTGTTTATACACCGATTGCACCACCAAGTTGTGATGATGGAGATTGTACAACCAATGATTTATACAATCCAGCAACATGTGAATGTGTATACGTTCCTGCCACTCCACCAAGTTGTGATGATGGCGACTGTAATACAATAGGTACTTATGATCCAGCGACTTGTGAGTGTGTTTATGCTATTATAGATTATGTATGTGATGACAATGATTGTACGACTGCTGATTCTTATGATTCAAATGTTTGTGAATGTGTGTTTACGCCAATTCCAACACCAGATTGTGATGACAACAATTGTGCAACAGCCGATGTCTATAATACGGTAACTTGTGAATGTGAAAATAATCCAATCGAACCATTGGCTTGTGATGATGGAGATTGTACTACCGCAGATAGCTATGATGAAGCAACTTGTATGTGTATCCATGTGGATATTCCTGCTCCTGTTTGTGATGATGGATTGTGTACCACAGCCGATACTTATGATACAGCGACTTGTGAATGTGTCTTTACACCAAAACCAATTCCTAGTTGTGATGACCAAAATTGTAATACTCTAGATACATTTGATGAAACAACTTGTGAGTGTGTCAATACGCCAATTGTAGTAGATTGTGAT
Source organism: Chitinophagales bacterium (assembly GCA_020630635.1). GTDB lineage: Bacteria > Bacteroidota > Bacteroidia > Chitinophagales > UBA2359 > JAHDBB01. The sequence goes on along the minus strand of JAHDBB010000019.1, from coordinate 5,186 downwards.
GATATGGATTGTACGACAACAGATGTTTATGATCCAGCAACTTGTATGTGTACACACACACCAATTGATCCACCAGTATGTGATGATATGGATTGTACGACAACGGACACGTATGATGCCACTATTTGTGAATGTGTTTATACGCCAATTGCTCCACCATCATGTGATGACAATGATTGTACAACCACAGATAGCTATGATCCAGCAACTTGTATGTGTGTCAATACACCAGTTGATCCACCATCATGCGATGACAACAATTGTAATACGGCAGATGTCTATAATACAGAAACATGTGAGTGTGAAAACAATCCTATCTCTCCAACTGCTTGTGATGACAATGATTGTACCACTGCAGATGCATATGATCCAGCGACCTGTGAGTGTGTTTATACACCGATTGATCCACCATCATGTGATGACAATGATTGTACTACGATGGATATGTTCAATGAGATGACTTGTGAATGTATGTACATTACCATTGCAGCACCCAGTTGTGATGATAATGACTGTACTACGATGGATAGTTACAACACCAATACTTGTGAGTGTGTCAATACACCTATTGAGCCACCTGTTTGTAACGACAATGACTGTACGACAGTAGATAGTTATGATATTGCCAACTGTGAGTGTGTATATATTCCAATTGACCCACTAGTATGTGATGATAATAACTGTGCAACAGTAGATGTCTATAATACAGAAACATGTGAGTGTGAATACAATCCAATTACTCCAACAGCTTGTGATGATAATGATTGTACGACAGTAGATACTTACAATTCAGCGACCTGTGAGTGTGTTTATACTCCAATCGCTCCACCAACCTGTAATGATAATGATTGTACGACAGTAGATACATATGACTCAGCGACTTGTGAGTGTGTTTATACACCGATTGATATTCCAAGTTGTGATGACAATGATTGTACTACGATGGATACTTATAATACAGCGACTTGTGAGTGTGTTTATACACCAATCACTCCACCAACATGTGATGACAATGACTGTACGACAGTAGATACTTATAATACAGCGACTTGTGAGTGTGTATATACGCCAATCGTTGTAGATTGTAATGACAATGATTGTACCACTTTCGACTTCTTTGATCCAGCCACTTGTGAGTGTGTCAATGATCCAGAAATGGAGCCAGTATGTGATGACAACGATTGTACGACAACAGATAGTTATGATGTAGCTAACTGTATGTGTGTCTTTACACCAATTGATCCACCATCTTGTAATGACAACGATCCATGTACTTTTGATTACTACGATGCAGCAACTTGTACTTGTGTCAATGAAGCAGATTGTACCAATGACCAAATTGCTCCCGTAATTACCATTGTAGATAATGAAATTATTGGTTTAGCAGACGGAGATACCATGTTTGTAGAATGCGACAATATGCCATTCTTAAACTTACAATCAGTAACGGTAACAGACTGCTGTGATCCAAATCCACAAGTTATGTTTATTGATTCTGTAAGTGTTGGTTATGACTGTACAGAAGTAGGTTACCGTCAAGTATTTACTTGTGGTTGGAAAGCGACCGATGCAGCAGGTAATATGAGTACGTACTTTGTCAATATTGCAGTAACAGATAATACAGCTCCAAGCATTTCATTGAATAGCGGTTTAGCTGATTTCTTCGGAGTAGCAGCAGTTGAGTCAGGAGATACGATTACCTTAGATTGTTTGGAAGTACCTTCCTTACCAGATTCATTGGCAGCCAATTATGTCGATGTATTTGACCAATGTGGTTCAACGACGATTACTTTTGCAGATGACTACTTAGGAACCTTAAATTGTGGTAATGAACATCTTTATCGTTGTACTTGGACTGCAACAGATCCTTGTGGCAATAGCGCAAGCGTTGTTACCTATGTTAAGTCTGTTTGTGCGCCAGGTTGCTTAGGCGAAGGAGGCGGAGCAAGATTAGGCTTAAGAGTTTTAGCACAAGGACCATTGATGGGCGTAGATGGGTCAGGAGCCATGAACAATGCATTGATGAGAGATAATTTGAGAGCAGATGGGCTAGTTCCTTCAAGTGAACCTTATACAGTTTTACCAAACTTTGATCACGTTGGAAATGGTGGAGGCGAAAGCGTGAGTGCTTCTGTCTTAAACGTTACAGGATCAGATGCGATTACCGATTGGATTTTAGTACAATTGAGAGATGCCAATGATCCAAGTATTGTCGTAGAAACTCGTGCTGCTTTATTACAAAGAGATGGAGATGTAGTAGATGTCGATGGTATTTCGCCTGTCAACTTCGATGGTCTTAATGCTGGAAACTACTATGTAGCTGTTCGTCACAGAAATCACTTAGGAGCGATGAGTTCTGCACCTATTGCCTTAGATGCTAACTCAACTGCTTTGTTTGATTTCACAACAGGTGATACTTGGGGAACCAATGCACAAAGAGACTTAGGTAATGGTTCATTTGCTTTATGGGCAGGTGATGTGGATGGCGACGGACAAGTGATTTTCCAAGGTCCTAATGCAGAACCATCAAGCGTTTTCTTTGATGTATTATTAGACCCAGTTAATGCAACCATGAGTCCAGCATACATTATGTCAGGATACTATCCAACAGATGTTGATTGGGGATGTGAGGTGATTTATCAAGGTCCCAATAATGATCCTTTACATATCTTCTTTAATGTGTTCACTGATCCAGCTAATACAGGCTTATGGGCGAATCACATTATTATGCAACAATTACCTGAGTAATCACTTAGGTTGTAAATAAATGCTTCATATAGAAGGAAGCATGTTAGTAAATAGGCACAAAGCCCTCTATCTCTTAGGAGATGGAGGGCTTTTTTTATTTTGGGTATGACGATAATTGTTTTGATTTTGTTTTTGAAGTATAGTTTATATAAGTTTTGATTTTAAATATGAAAGCCATTTTTTTATATTATGATTTTTGAATTTATGTTAAAATTTATATATTTGTATTGTTGTAGGATAAGATGACAAATCAATAAGTTTTTTTAATGTTAGGTGATAGCCCCAGATACATGTTGCAAGTATCTGGGGCTTCTTTGTTTTTATTAGCATATCTAGGAAAATTCATTCCTTTTCCAATACTAGCTTTGTCGTTACCATTTATTTGCAAACAAGTTTGGAACATTATTTTCAGGACTAAAGGTTCTTGCTTTGACCTTATTTGAAACCTTACTAAACGAGGGAATTGATGTCCTTGTTACAAGATATTCATCGCTTAAAATAGCATTACATTTAAAGAACTACCCATTGTAATGCTAAATTGTGAATGAGGAATTCTTAATGCAGTTCCTTTCGTGATTTTTTAGGAGCGAACTTTTGAAGGCTTCGTCGTTACAGAAAGTCCCGCTATCCGTTCTTATCGCTGTTGCCTAGTTTTGGGTAGCCATCACTAGACAGCGATACCACTACTATCGGGGCTATTTGGAAAGGAGCTAACCTCTTGTAACAGCACATTTTTTTGTGAAAGAAAACAATTTGTTCTGTTTAATGATTAATATATATAAAATATAATTTAAAATAAATACAATATTTTGTTTTTATGAAAAAATATAAATTTAGTTATTAATATGTTGATAATCATTGTTTTAGTGTTTGTTTCTAATTTGCAAACAAATATTTTAAATGTTAAATATTAATTTTTTATAAATTGTATTGGGTTTTTTTATTAAAAAATAAATATATTTGTATCATTCTAACTAAAAAACAATTATGAAACAATTAAATTCTGCCAATCATTGAAAGAGTAGATAACTTCTAATCTACTTAACAACCTAACATTAAATATTAGTTTTTCTTGGAATACCCTCAAGGTTTTGACAGGTAAACAGTCTTCTTATGCATTGAAAAATATATCTTTCTTTGATGCATTTATAGGCCAACAGGTTAAGTATGTCCAATACTTACTAATAATACTACCCTTCTTTTTGAAATTTTCACAATCAAAGATAATTATATCCATTTCACAAATTTTGTAATCTAAAAAATTAAATTATGAAAAAAAAACAGACTCCATCTTTATGGATTCAATCCTCTTTTAGTTGGTTCAAAAAGAGTTGGTTGGTATTATTATTGGTTATCTTAGGGATGATTCCCTTAATAGGACAATCAACAGTTAGTGGTCCCTGTGATTGTGCCACTCGTTGGGAAGAAGGAGGGCATTGGAATGCCGATGCAACGATCATCGAATCAGGAAATATACCAGACCCGCAAGGAATTATTCGGTGTGGCAATGCAGCCGATACCCAATCAGGAGTCACCAGTTGTGTAACTCCTAATCCAGCATCCAATAGTTGTACATCAAATTGCGTTTATGACTCAGGTGCATTTGAAATAGACCTAAGTGGTATCACATGTTTTGATCCCAACAATCCTGATATAGATCCTCAAGTAGAAGCACCAGCCAATGGTTGTGATATTATGTGGTTACAATTAGATGTACGTCCCTTTGCAGGTACATGGCAATTTCAACTAGTGGGTGGTTCTCAACAATATGACTGGGCTTTATATGCAACAACAGCTCCCACAGCCGACGGAACAGGGGGCGATTGTACAGACCTTGAACTTCAAGAATGTGGTTCTGAATTTAGTAGTACATGGTCTACCATTACAACTCCCGACTTTGGCTCACCAACCAACTACTATATGGCTGTTTGGAACACAGGAGCCGATTGTACAGAATCTTTAAACATCAACTTCAAATTTAGAAACGGATGTGGAGATGCTGCTTGTTTTATTCAATTAGCAGATAGCGGTGTTTCGACTTCTTGTAATTTGTTTGGAACGTATGATGTATGTTTTGATATAGAAGGAGCCAATGGTGTTTTTACAGTCGTAGATAATACAGGTCAGGCTATCAATATTCCAGAAGACTTTACTTTAGGACTTTATCCCGATGGACCTTTTACACAACAAGTTTGTGTGACTTATCCCAATAACATAGCCTATGATGTCAATATCAATGGTGTTTCTTTATCCAATTCTAATGATCCTTGTTTAGAGCAATTAAATTTTGCAGGTGAAGGATTATGTTGTCAAATTCCTTGCGATGATGGCGATTGTAACAATGGTTTAGAAACTTTTAATTTTGATATATGCGATTGTGTAGCAGGTACACCACCTGATATGAATTGTGACGACAACGATTGTAATACAGCCGATTC
>JAHDBB010000018.1 GCA_020630635.1 Chitinophagales bacterium | reverse complement strand
TGCATAGCAATCCGATTGAAATGACTTATTATAGTTTTCTTTTTTTCAAAAAATTGTTCGCTTCAATCGGATTGCTAACCCCGAAATGAAGAGGCAATCCGATTGATAAAGAGAAAGGATTCTATCAATTTAAATCAATCGGATTGCAGGATCATACTGTGCATAGCAATCCGATTGAAATGACTTATTATAGTTTTCTTTTTTTCAAAAAATTGTTCGCTTCAATCGGATTGCTAACCCCGAAAAGAAGAGGCAATCCGATTGCTCAAGAGAAAGGAGCCGATTCCTCTAATCAAAGAAAAAATTGTTCACTTTCAACTCATATTATAAATCAAGTAACTCTTTTGCCAATTTTTGATTGCACAAAGTCCCTTTTCTCAAACCAACATAGTCTTTTGCTGATGAATATACCCAATCCTCCGCCTTATTAACTAAACCTGCTTTTACAGGATTTTGATGAATATAATCAAAACAGATTTTAGCATAATCATTATCTGGTCTAAACAATAAGTCTTTGTACTTTGAATCAATCGTAATCAATTCCTCTATCAAACCATTTTTAGCTTTCGTCTTTTGTCTAAATAAAGTACCTGTTCTATTTTCCTGTTTGTTGATAGCTTGCGAATAAGAACGCAACATCAATCCTATTGAAAAATACAGGGTTCGCTTTTTGGAAGGATTTATGAGAACCTCTACTTGATTGATATGAGCCAAGATATGAAAATGATTAGGCATTAAACAATAGCATAAAATATCTACATGTGGCAATAAATGATTACGCATTTTTTTTAGAAAGAAGATATAATTTTCGTGAGAATAAAAAATAGCCTCCTTATTATTGCCTTGATTGTAGATATGATAAATTTGATTGGGTTGAAACTTCATGGAAGTTGTATTTTGTTTTTTATACTTTCATTTAAATGACTTTACTCTCTTCTCTTTATCAATCGGATTGCTTCTTCAGTTGACTAGCTGTCTAAGCTTGTCAATGACCTTATTACAAAAGAAAGGGTAATTCGTTTCAATCGGATTGCTAACCAAGTTATGAGCCAGCAATCCGATTGATTTATATGATTAGACTCCTTTCTCTTTATCAATCGGATTGCCTCTACTTTGACGGGAAGACCCATCCGATTGAAGCGACTCATTTTTTCTTTGATTGCAAAATGGAACAAGAATGGTGGCTATCTTGGACAAATAGTCTATTAAACTTTCTTTTTTTGAAAGGCTCCGTAAATCATCCGAAAGGCTAATCGCCCGTCTTTGTATACCATCGGTACGCCTATCAATTGACTGCATTCAGGGCAAGTTAAATTGGGTAATTCGTCTTTGGTGTCGATGGCTTGTAAGGCGACTAATTCGTCTGGCATGAGAATCCCATTGATGAAACATCGAAGTAAGGAACCTCGTCCTCCTTTTTGGTAGCGAAATACGAAGGTGTTGCAAGCGGCACAGTGGATGTCGAATAAAAAGGTGTTGGACTTCTTCTTTTTTGACTTTGGCATATTTTGGTGACTGGTGACTGGTGACTGGTGACGAAGGGACGATGTGGATCAGTTCGTGATATTGGGATGATGGGGCGTTTTTCTTGATACAAATGACTAATTGAATAAATTAAGATTGTGTCCTTTTACGTCACACTCGCTCCTTCATCCCTTTTACTGGAACTAAGAAGTCATGTCCATAACCAAATAGCCCCGATAGTAGTGGTATGAATGCAATACGTTGGCTACATAAAACGTTGGCTGCATTCATAGGAACGGATAGCGGGACTTCCATTGCGACGAAGCCACTAACTTTCGCTCCAAAAAGAAAAAATCACAATCAGAACTGCATTAATAATCTATCATTCATAATTAACCATTATTATTGTAGATTTATTCAAACAACTTTCTAAACAACTCTTCGACAGTATTGACTTCGATTAATTTGATCTTATATTTTTTAGCATTTAGACCTTTGTTGTTGCCCGAAATGAAAATCTTGGCAAAGCCTAATTTTTCGGCTTCTAAAATACGCTGTTCGACTTTTGTGACGGTTCTGACCTCGCCTGACAAACCTACCTCGCCTGCAAAACAAAAATTGGACGGAAGGGCGATGTCTTCAAAAGACGATAAAAGTGCGCTGATAATGGATAGGTCAATCGCAGGGTCTTCGACTTTGAGACCGCCAGCGATGTTGATGAAAACGTCCTTGTCGCCAAAACGAAAGCCGCATCTTTTCTCCAAAACTGCTAGCAGCATGTGTAAACGCCGAAGGTCAAAACCCGTCGTAGAACGTTGGGGCGTACCGTAAACCGCCTTGCTGACCAACGCTTGAGATTCCGTCAATAAAGGGCGCATTCCCTCCATCGTCGCAGCAATCGTGATACCACTTAGATTCTCATCATTTTGGCTAATCAGTAGCTCGGAAGGATTGCTCACTTGACGAAGCCCCTCTTGTTGCATCTCATAAATGCCGATTTCAGCCGTTGAGCCAAAACGATTTTTAACCGTCCTTAAAAGGCGGTAAATGTGGTGTCTGTCGCCTTCAAATTGGAGGACGCAATCAACGATGTGTTCCAATATCTTGGGACCCGCAATGCTGCCGTCTTTGGTAATGTGTCCAATGAGAAAAACAGGTGTACTGGACTCTTTGGCGAAACGCTGTAATTCACCAGCGCATTCCCGAACTTGCGACACACTACCAGCCGTCGATTCGATGTAAGGAGAGCGCAGCGTTTGGATGGAATCAATGATACAAATTTCGGGCTTTAGCTTTTTGAAGTGCTTAAAAATTTTGCCTGTATCGGTCTCGGTGAGTAAGTAGCAATCCGCATTTTGGACACCAACCCTTTCAGCTCGCATCTTGATTTGTTGCTCACTTTCTTCACCCGACACATAGGCGATGCGTTTACCCTGCAAATGAATAGCGACTTGGAGTAGGAGGGTGGATTTACCAATACCTGGTTCGCCACCGATGAGTACAATGGAGCCAGGAACGATGCCGCCTCCTAAAACTCTATTGAGTTCTTGGTCGGTTGTGACGATGCGTTCAAGGGATTGTTCTTGAACTTCCATAATGGAGATGGGACCGTGTGCAGTGCTGAGACCTGTGGTACTTTTTTTCTTATCCTTCTTTTCGATGACTTCCTCTACGTAGGTGTTCCATTCATTGCAATTGTTGCATTTACCTACCCATTTAGCGGATTCTGCCCCACAGTTTTGACAGAAAAATCTTGTTCTTACTTTTGCCATAATTTTACTTTTTTGAACCTTTGGTTAACTTAAAATTTCCTTTTGTATTTCGATGCAAATTTAGGCAATTTTTTTGATATTTAAAAATGAAATTGCTTTGTTTGGGAAAGTAAATAATTTTTATTATTTTACTGTATGTAGGGAGTATTTTTCGCCACGAATCCACGAATGTTTTATGGGTGTTTTTTTTTAGGAGCGAAAGTTGGTTGCTTCGTCGTGATGGAAAGTCCCGCTATCCGTTCTTATCACCAATCCACCCAAACCCTTTAGCCAACACACGTTGGTGATACCACTACTATCGGGGCTAGTTGGTTGAGGACTCAATCATATTTGCGAATCTATACATGCGTTCTTTCATCCTTTTAATTCTTTTTTATTTCATAGATGAGTGAAGATTTTTTATTATTGTAGTATGATAAAGATATTAGGTCGAATATTGATTGTTTTGTTGGTAGGACTTTTGCTTTTGGTGGCAGGAGGCTTGTTTTATTTTGATTTCTTTTTGAATAAACCACAGGAAGTTCCTGTTCAACTAAAGCCAATTGTTCCAGAAAATATAGAGGATGAAGTGGTGGAAGTTGACGTGAAAATGGATGATTTGACGGATTTGTATATTTTGGGAACTCGTCATCGAAAGCGACCTGAATTTAATGGTGATTCGATTTTGAAGGTGTTGATGCGAATCAATCCAGACCTTATTTTGTGTGAGTTGGATAGCTCTTTTTTTGATAGTGACTTTCGACTCAAATCGCCTTCTTGGAAGTTTAAACTGGGCGTGGCTTATGGATTTATGGATTTTGAAAATGAAGGAATCGCTCTTCGACATTATCGAGAAATGAAACCTTCTGTGATTTTGAGACCTTTTGATATTGAAGGACGCAATCAGTTTTATAAAAAGCATGATATTTCGACTAAATCGAGTAAGGTGCTGAAAAAAATACGGGCTTTGTACGAGAAAAATGAGTTGAGTTCAGCGAATAGTGAGATTTGGGAAGGTTGGCTCAAATCTAATCGCCTTTATAATGAGGCTTATGAAAACCAATCGACCCCGAAAGAATTAAACAGCAAAAGACACCAAGCTATTTGTGCAGAAAGACAGTTGTATAAGTATCGAAAAATCAATGAGATTGTACAGTCGGAAGAGGCTTTGAAAAAACATCGAGACTTTTATCAACTTCACTCGGATTTTTGGGATACGAGAAATCTAAAGATGGTGGAGAATATCCGAAAGTTTGTGAAAGAGTTTGGGGTGCAAAGGGTGGTAGTTTTGACGGGAGCGACGCATCCGTATTATTTGTTGAGGGAGTTGGAGAAAGTGGAGGAGCAAGATTTTGAATTGAGGGAGGTGTTTTGATGAGCGACTTGTAATTGTTTTGCAAAGGGCTGAAGTTCCTTGTTGTCAATTAAAAGCGAAGAATTTTTTTTGTCTTTGCCTATCAATCGGATTGCCTCTTCATTTCGTGCTTAGCAATCCGATTAGAAAAAGCTATTGATCCCACAACTTCTGCTTCGCTCTCTGCCGCAAAGTATGACGCTCATAATACCGAATCACAAACAAAAAAATGAGATACTGATAAAAGAGAATCCCAAAATTATTTTCGCCCCAAATGCCAAACTCGGTGAGGGAGTTGATGAAAATGGGGATGAAAACGGCAATGAAAAATATCTTGTTGTAACGATGGTCTGAATGAAAAAAGGCTCTGAATAAAACAGCCATTTGGGACATCGCAATGCCGAAGCCAATAAAACCTAAGTTCATCAAAACTTGTATAAATGTATTGTGGGTCATTTTGGCTGCGTATGTATGAACGCTGGAAAAGTAGTCGCCATAAGCGATCCGCATAAAGCCAAAACCAAGCCAAGGTTCTTTGGGTAAACCTTCTGTTAGTAATGCCTTCCAAAAGGGAATACGTCCCGTCATACTCAACACTTCTTGTAAGTCGCCTTGTTTGACCACGATGGTTTTGATGACGATGGGAAGGGATAAAACGATGCCTGCTAAAATAGCAACTTTGAGGGCATAGCTTTTGGATTTGGAGATAAAATAAATGACGACCAATAAGAAACTTCCTAAGGAAGAACGGGATTGGGTCAGGAGCAAACCATACAACATTAAAGCAGAAATCAAGACATTGAATCTAATTTGTTCTCGATCATTGATATCGACTAAGGCACATGCCATTCCGACGACGGCTAACATGCCCAACTCATTGGGATTCATCATAAAGCCGCCTAAACGAGCGACTTCACCGCCATGGGTCATCCTAAAAAACTGGTCGGGATTAATATACATACCAGCGACAAAAATGAGAATCATCACAAAAATCGACCTCGCAAATATTCTGCTTAAACGCAGGGGCGATTCGGGATGGTAATGGTTGATAAGGGTGAGGGTCGCCATAAAGAAATAAACGAAAATGATGCTCTCGGAGGTCATAAATAATTGCAGGGTCGTAAAGACCGTATTGGTGGACCATAGGAGCGAGGCGAATCCTAAAAAAAGATAGGCGAAGTACAAAAAAGGAACGAGGGTATGGCGATGAATGAAAGACGCTACATACCCTCGTCTAATGGCTTGGGCATACACAAGGATGATTCCTCCTGTTGTTAATAAACGCAAGAACACTTTGATGGCTCTTGTAATATTAATGTTTTCGCTAATGGTAAAAAAACCAGCTATTTTTAAAAAAAGGAGAGTTGTCAGAATGAAATACATTCTCTTCAACCACTTTTGTTCAGATTCTTTGGTATTGCGTTTATCTCGCATAAATCTCAACTAAATTTTGAGAAATAACTTCCCAATCAAAGGTAGATTTTACCATTTTGAATGCGTTTACTCCTTTTTGTTTGAGTGCATTTTTTGATTTTAACTGGGCAATTTGCGCCATGCTTTCGGCGACAGATTCGGAGGTATTAGGATCTAAGGTAAGTCCTGCATCATATTCTCTTATATAGTCCATCATGTTTGTTGCATCACTCACAACACAGGGGACTTTTAATGCAGCAGCTTCCAAAATGGCGGTAGGCATTCCTTCGTATCGAGATGCATGATAGAATGCGTCCATATTGGCGAGTAAGTTTAGCTTTTTATTTCCAAACTGGGGTCCCCAAAATTTTACGTTATTTTGGATGTTAAGTTTCACCGCCATCTGTTTTAGTTCTTCAAAATCTTGATTGCCTCCTATCATCCATAAGTTTCCTTTTTGAAAAAGCTGGTGTTTGAAAATGGCAAATCCTTTCAATAATAAATCCAGCCCTTTCATTTTTTTATCCATTCTTCCCATAAAACCAAACAAAGGAGCGTCATCATCTTCTCGTATATTTTCATATTCAAATCTCAATGCTTCAAGGTTTTGACCATTGGGAATCAATACTTTAGAGGCATCAGGGACGAGTTTTTCACTGGATTGCCACTCGCTTTTACCAATACAATGCAAGGTTTTTGAGTTGGAAATAAACTCTCGTTCAAATAGGTTGAAATAGATTTGCTTAAAGGTTTTATTATTTTCCATTGCCTTTTCATTATAACAACCATGTGGCGTAACCACATAAGGAATTTTATGTTTTTTGAGCAATTTATGTAAATGAAAAAATTCTGGAATAAATCCTCCATGAATGTGAAAGACGGTTTTTTCTTGAATTTTTTTAATCGCATTTTCTATTTTTTTACTGATAAATAATTTATTGACCGTCGGAAATAAAATGGTGGGAAAAGGGCGTTGAGGAAGGTCTGATACATCCTCTGGTGTTTGGGTAATTCCCCATACACTTACGTCATAACCTAATTGAGTCTGATACGTAGCTAAGTTATTGACTACTTTATTGACTCCATTCATTCTTTTGGGATTGGCTTTACCAAGTACAAAGTGAATAATTTTCATGGGTATCTACTTTTATTATGAGTTGTGAATATATTTTTTGTACAATGAGAGGAACTTTTATTTTTGATTATTTCTTTTTTTTGGAGCGAAAGGTTGGGTGCGCTGTCGTTACAGCAAGTCCCGCTATCCGTTCTTATGCTAAAGACCTTCGCAAAACCTTTTAGCCAACGCTGCATTTAGCATACCACTACTATCGGGGCTATTTGGCAAGGTCTTAACGTTTATAGTTCATTTTTTTATTTCTTGTGGCTTCATCCTAAAGAATGAAGCAAAAACATCTTTTTCTTTGATTGAAAATTGAGTCGCCTATCAATAAAAAACTATGGACTATCGATCATTGACTATCGACTTTTCTCACTCCAAAACCTCAAATGCACGATATACCAAACTTGCATAATAATCTGGGCGATAATCAAGCCGCTTATCACTCCCCACAAGCCCCAGTATTTGACCATCGGGTACGCACAGCAAAAACTAAAAGCGGTACTAAATACATAAGCGATAAAAATACTCTGCGTTTGTTCCAATGTCCGAATGGCAAATCGTAAGGGAATCCCGATAAAAACCACCAAACTCAATAGGGCAAATCCTCTCAACAAAAAGATACTTTCCACATCCGATAAGCCATATAAATGCAAGATGATTTGCGCTGAAAAAGTACAGATAACAGCGACTAAGAAACTGGCTAATATTCCCCCTTGCCACGTTATTTTTTTGAGATAATGAAACAAAGCCGCTTTTCCTTCTTGAGCATATAACTTAGCCGCTTGGATGGGTATATAGTTTTCGATGGCAATAAAAAATACATTGACGACTCCCATTACATTTTGGGCTAAACGGATGGCTCCGACTGCCACAGGTCCCAACAATGCCGCCGCTGCCACGATAAAAAGATTACCAGAAAACCATTGTAGTAGCGTTTTGCCTAACAACCACTTTGCAAAGTGCCAGTGTTGTTGATAAACTTCCCTTAATTGCATCATCGAAAAACCCTTCAATGAAATTCGCAGATTGAAAAGGATTGCTAGGAGATACCCTGCATTGATCATCCACAGACTTTTATAGAGAGTAAGGGTATTTGTCAAATAGGAAAAAGCTAAGAATAATAACTGTGGAAAATAGGCTAAGGCATCTAATATAAACGCTACCTCAATGTTTTCTTTTACATATAGTTGTTTTCTCAAAAAATCATGAATCAAAAATAGTATGATGGTGAAGGGTAATACGGTTGTCAAATGGGTGATATTCCATTCGGGTGAAAAATGACTGGATAGTTGACAAAATAAAAGGGTGAAAATAGTCGCTATGCCAATGATGCCCAATTGTAAGAAGAAGACATGTTGCAAGTAGGTCTTTTTTTCTTCTTTTGTTTTTTGGGGAGCGAAAGTCATCATCGGTATCAGGATAAAGGCTTGTTGTAAACTATTGGCGAATAATACTACCATCCAAGCTACGGCAAAGACTCCATAAACGCTTAGTCCTAAGGCACGGGCTAATAATATGCCTATGATAAAGTGACTGCCACTGACCAACATTTGGTCGCTGATGGGTAATATGCGTTTGATATGCTTGGTCATTTTTTGTGGTTCGTTTTTTGTTTTTGGGACGAAGGGACGTTTTTTCTGTTTGGTTCGTGGTTTTGGGACGAAGGGACGTTTTTCGGTTCTTCTGTGGTTTTTTTGCCACGAATACACGAATGTGATTTTTAATGTTGTTCAATAATTTGTTTTATTGAAAAGCAAACGTCCCTTTCGTCCCACCGCCCCTTTCGTCACTATCTCTGATCCTAAGAAGTTGAAACCTCAACCAAATAGCCCCGATAGTAGCGGTATGAATGCAAATGTGTTGGCTTCGTAAAACGTTGGCTGCATTCATAGGAGCGGATAGCGGGACATCTCTTTGCGACGAAGCTCTTAACCTTTCGCTCCTAATCATTATGATGACTAACTGAACTGCTACTATCGACTATTGACTGATAATTATGGACAAATTATGAATTTTTAATTGTTGAAGGCTCTTGCTTCCAATCCGTTTGAGGCGTTTTGTCTTTGGGCTGGAAAAGACGCTTGATACGTTCCCAAAATCCTTCCTTTCGATAACGCAAACTTTTATCATCATAAAATCCTTCATAGTTGGTATTTTTACTTACACCGTTGAGCAAGACCTGAAGATTATTAATCTTGTATTCTTCGCTAATCATATCGGCTGTGCGAATGTATTTGGATGGGGTGAAACCAGAGCGAAAGACAAAAATATTGTGTTCGCAATGAGGCATTAGATGTACACCGTCAAAAGCGATGGCAGTAGCAGGTGTATCTAAAATCACCAAGTCAAAATTCTGTTTTAATTCTTCGATGTATTGTTTCAAATTGCGATTGCCCAATAATAAAGCAGGTGCATTTATTTGTGACCCTGTGGTAATCACTGATAAGTTTTCATGTTCTGTTTTTTGAATCACTTGGTGAATTGTGCCAGCTTGTTGATCTAAAAACTCGCTGATTCCTTCCTCATTTTTGATGTTGAAAAACTGGTGCATTTGTGGGTTGTGTAGGTTGGTGTCTATTAAGACGACTTCCCAATTCATTTTGGCTAAAGCCATCGCCAAATTTTTAGCAATAAATGTTTTGCCTTCTTGTTTGATAGCAGATGTCACTAAGATAGCTTGGTTTTTTTCTAATCCATTGACCAAGTCCAATTTGTTGATAAGCATACTACTGCTATCCAAAGATCGTGATTGGTCATTGGGCGTGTAAGGCATCGTACCCAATACAGGAATGCCTGTCTGTCGTTCTATATCATCACGGTTGGTTACTCTATTATTGACGAATGAATAAATGAAAACCAAGATCATTCCAGAGGTGATTCCTAAAAAACCAGATATAAAAAAGATGAGGGTTTTGTTGGGACTAACAGGAGCTTTGGGTATGACTCCTTTTTGTAAAATTCGGTGAAAAGATAAGTTGGCAGCCGAAGCAATAGCGGCTTCTGTTCTTTTTTCAGTCAAAAAGTTGTAAGTCTTTTGATGTTGTAAAAACTGTCTTTCCAATGTGACCAAAGCCTTTTCTTTCACGGGTAATTCTTGAAAAATGAGTTCTGAGTCATTAATGCTGGCTTGAATACTGTTGCGTTTAGTGGCTATATCTTTTCGGGCATTTTCTATGCTGATTTTCAAGTAATTAACCGTCTCATCAATATTGTTGTCAAGAGCGATAATCTGCTCATGAGAAGGCTGGTACTTGAATAGTAGTTTCTTTTTTTCTGCTTGAAATCCTTTGAGCTTTTTCACCATTTCGGTAAATAATAAGTCGCCAAATCCTACTTGTGGAGCCAAATCCAAATAATCATTGTCGTCTTGGTTGATGTATTCGTCTAGTTGATATAAAGCTGCTTCGTTCATTTCTAAATTCGCTAATTGAACTTTGAGTTGAGCGATTTTCTTTAAGCCAATTTCTGTTTCTTGTTTGAGGTTAATGACATTGTTTTTGAGCTTGTATTTCTCCAAATCCTTTTCGGCTTTCTTCAAATCTTTTTCGATAATGGCTAATCGCTTGTCTATAAAAGAGGTCGTTTTAGTTGCTGTCTCTTTTTTGGTATCAATATAATCGTCGATGTAGGTCTGGGCAATTTCATTGACCACCATCGTTGTTCTTTTAGGAATAGGATCTTTATAGGAAATACGAATGATAGGAACATCTTTGTCTAGTTCTTTTACATCCAAATTTTTTTTGATCTTATTGACTAACTTTTCAGAAGAATCTAAAGTGAAGTAAAACTTATCTTGAAGATTGTCTGCATTTATACTATCTTTTTTCCAATCAATATGAAATCTTCCTAAGCTTGTTTCTAAGGTATCCGTAAATGCAACGAAGTATTCTTCTTTGACGTTGTTGAAAACAAAATTGAATTTGAAGGTGTCTTGATTGATGACATCAACATGGTATTTTCTATCATAGATGTGGTATTCATCCAAAATATCATAGTTAATTCTAAAGGGAGAATTGGTGTGCATTTCAGAGGTCTTGATGGTTCCTACTCGATAATAGGTGACGGTAAAACCCAATCTTTCAACCACTTCTTTGATTAGATTGTGAGATTTTAAAACCTCTACTTCTGTAGCAATTTTATTGGTGGTTGGAAAGAGGTCAAAATCCTTGTATAAAATAGTATTGCTAATCCCCATATTACTATCATCCAACTTTATCTTAGCAGTACTTTCGTATTCAGGTTCAATATATTTTACACCTCTTTTTGCCAATAACAAAGCAAATACCAAACACAATAAAATGACTGGGCTTCCTTTGATGAGTGGAACAATGAGCTTTTTTATATCGTTGAGATCATTCATCATTTTAGTTTTTTAATTGAGAAAAGTTACTGGTTGGAAAAGTTGGTTGTAAGTAATGATTAAAGATGCATTTATTGCCTAAAAAGTGTGAGTACCAAAACTAAGGTAGTAATCGCACTCGTAATGGGAATAATAACAGGGGATTTTTGAAGGATAGATTTACTGGTTTGAGCAGGAATATAAATAAAATCGCCTGTTAAAATGGGTAAGGTATTGAGTAGTTGAGCATCTATCGTTGTGAGATTGAGTTCATAAGTGATGCCGTTGCGAATCAGTTTAATTTGTCGAGTATCTGCAAAATCTTTGAATCCGCCTGCCTTACCGATCACTTCCGTAAAAGTGTAGTTTTCTTTTTCCAAGAGAATATTGCCCGCATCTTTGACTTCTCCCAATACCGTAACTTTGCGATTGAGGACTTTGAGTACCACAATGGGATCGACAATATCTTGTTTATACAGGTCAATCAGCTTGATTTCTGCTTCTTGTATCGAAAGTCCAGCGAGGGCTACCTCACCCACTTGGGGCAAGGTAATGTGTCCGTCGCTGTTGATGAGTAGCCACTTTCCATACACCTCGTTGGAGCTGTAGTCGCTGAAAATCGAACCTACACTCAGATCGTTATGCTTCCAAATACTGACGCTGATTTTATCATCTGTTTGTAACAGATAATCTTTTTTATTTTCGTTTGTCGCTAATAAGTTGTAAATAGGCATTTCTGCTGTTGAAGCGGTATAAGTTGTTTGCTTTGCCTTTTTTTTACTAGGTCTTTCTTCTGTCAATAAATCTTGAGTCTCGGTCGTTTGTATCAAATTGTAGTTGGCACAACTGCCTAACATAGTTAGTAATAGCCCTAATGTAGCGATTAAAATGTGTCCTTGTCCTAATAGATTGAATCGAAAAGAGTCGTTGTTTAAATGGCTTTGAATTTGAGTAAAATCGTTTTCGTTGAGTAGGACAAAGTTTTGAGTATCTTGAGTAGTTGTTTGTGTTTTCTTTTTGGTAAGGATGAGCTTACTAGTGTAATCTTTCATAGCTATTGTTTTTTTTAATGCTTCTTGCGCTAAGTCATAACCGATGATAATGGCATCTGGATTAAGTTCCTTATAGTATTCCATTTCTTCAATGGAAGTAAATAAATGAATTAGATTATCGTGATTTTGTAATTTGTACTGTAGCTCGCAAGCATACATTAAGTTGGATTGTACAATAAAAATGGTAAATGATTTCATTCGCTTTATGTTTTTAGTTGTTAAGTTGAATCAATTTACCCTATCTATTGCCAATGGTGTTCCAATAATGTAATTGTTTGTTTTTTAGTGTTTTATAAAAGTGCGCTTTGTGTATATGTTGCCTTGTAAAGAAAGTTTTCTAAATTTAAGAATTGGTCTTTCTTAAAATGAGAATCAAAGAATGAGGTTAAAGAGTTTAGGTTAAAAGAATAACCAAGATGACGAGCATACATAAAAATGATGCAAGGAATATTCGCTTTTGCAACTTGTTTTTTTCTTGGACCAAATGCTCTTCTTTCTCTTGTAATTCTTGAAAGGAAAATACCTTTTCAATACTATTGGCTAATTTATCCAATGCGTCATCTCCTTTTACAATATAGTCGGAAGCATTATATTTGAGTAAATTGACGGCAGTCGATACATCTTCATTGCCACTCAATAAAATGACAGGGGAGTTGACATTTTTTTGGACCAAAGCCTCCATTACTTCCTTGCCATTTTTGGCATCGGCTTGCGTACTATTTAAGTTATTATCCAATACAATTAAGTCAGGTGTTTCTGATAAATCTTTTAGCATAGCTTCACCTGTCGTAAAGGTTTTGATTTCATATTGAACGTCCGCCTGTAAACGCATCGCCATTAATTCCACATACCATTCATCGTCATCCACCAAATAGATAAGTTTCTTTTTTTGATTGTTCATGGGGTTTTACTTTTGATTATGAGCCAAATGTTGTTTTGTTGTTATCGTTTTTTCTTTTTGTTTATTAGGAGCGAAAGGTTTAGTACTCCGTCGGTATGGAAAGTCCCGCTATCCGTTCTCATTCGTGTGACTATGTTTTGCGAAGCCAACGCTTCTACACGAATACCACTGCTATCGGGGCTATTTTTGAAAGATCTAAACGGTGATGAAATGAGGGACGACAGAACGTTTTAAAAACTGAAATAACGAAATGTTTTTTGTCGATTAGAAAAAATCTACGTCCCTTCACGTCACAAAAACTATTACCAAGAAGTTCCAATCTCAACCAACTAGACCCGATAGTAGTGGTATGCTAAATGCAGCGTTGGCTAAAAGGTTTTGCGAGGCAGATTTAGCATAAGAACGGATAGCGGGGAGACCCGTCACGACGAAGCTACCTGCCTTTCTCTCCTAAAAAAATGAATAGCATTTATCATTCACCATTCATAATTTATCATTAAATTAACTAATCCAAATTTCTGGTAAGGAACTTATTTTCTTGATTTAGGCTTCGTCGCTCTTGCTGTATATTTTTAAAGTCAAATTCAGCATTAAACCAACGACGGATATTGAGCATCTCGGTTAAAAAGATACAAGCAATCGACAAAATAAATAAGGCTTTTTCGATGGCAACAACATCTTTGATCAGCAATGCCAAAGCAATCAAAATAAAATTGGCAGCATATAAAGTCAACGAGGCTTTTTGGTGGTCAAATCGAGTTTGAAGCAATAAATGATGGATGTGTGTTTTATCTGGTTGAAAGGGTGAGTTCCCATTTTTGACCCGAAATATAATGGTGCGGATAATATCGAAAACGGGTAATAATAAAGCTCCAAAAACTAAAACCAACGCATTGGAAAAAATCGCTTCTGGCATCGTCGGCGCAATTTGCAATATTTTAATCGCAAAAACAATCAACAAAAATCCGATAACGGTCGAACCTGTATCACCCATAAATATTTTGGCTGGATTAAAGTTGTATTCCAAAAATGCCAAGAGTCCACCCAATAACGCCACACTCATAAAGGCATAAAGTGATTGATCGGCAAGAATAAATAGGAAAGTCATTAAGGCTGCATTTATCGCTCCGATTCCACCAGCCAAACCATCAATTCCATCTATGAAATTGAATGCGTTTATAAAGCCCGTCATCACCATCATCGTCAAACCATATTGAGCAAAAAGAGGCATCTCATAAATCCCTAAAAATCCGCCTAAACTTTCGATGCGAAAACCAAAATAACATAAGGTTGCTGATAAAACTAATTGAAAAACAAGCTTATACTTAGCAGGTATTTCTTTCAAGTCATCAATAATCCCAACAGTGCAAAGGGAAAATATAGCTCCCAAAATCACCATCATTTCCATCGACATACTTTGGTAAGAATGGACAATGCTGGCAACTAAAAAACCCAAGATAATCCCAATTCCGCCCAATGTAGGAATGGCATTTTTATGTACTTTTCGATGATTGGGTTCGTCCACTAAATTGAAGTGAAACGCCATTTTGATAATAAGGGGAATGAGTAAAAACGTAGTTGCAAATGCTAAAAGCCCACATATAAATGCTTGGGACACTAGCAAGCAACTTGCGTGTTGATAAAGGTATTCCATAGTCCTAATCTCTAATTTTTCTTGTTCTTTGGAAAATGTGTGTAAAAGAGAACGAAACTGTTCCAAAAAATCGACCGCTGTGCTAACTCATTTTGAAAAAGTTTCGTTCTCCACACATTTTGCCAAAGAACGATTTTTCTAAAAAAATAATTTTAACCTAATTAACTGAAGGGAATAAATGAAGGAAGGATAGAAGAGTGTTTTTAATGCTGGATTTTATCTTGTATTTTAAGTTTCGTAAACCAATTCAGAAGAAGGAGCATTCAATAATTCTGCATATTGGGAAGAGATAATTTTCCAAGTATAACGCCTTTGAGCAATCTCTAACATAGAAGCTGCGTTTTGACCCAAAGTTTTAGGAGTTTGTTTAAGTAAAAGCGTCTTTAAATGATTTTTATCTTGAAAATAAAAGGCTTGATTTTCGGTAGTCGCTTGGTTGTAATTGACCTGATACGCAAAGATAGGTAAGCCTAAGTACATGGCTTCAACCAAAGATGGATTGGTTCCGCCAGCACTGTGTCCATGTATATACGCCAAACAATTGGAGCGCAATAAATCCAACCTTTTTTGATCATAAATCGGAGCTAATAAATGAATGTTTTTGTAGTCTTTGTATTGTTTAAATAAGTCTCTACCATAGTTGCTTCTTTCCCAATTGCCTACCATTACCAAGCGTTTATCAGGCATTTCACTAAAGGCTTCTAAGACCACATGGACATTGTTTTCAGGTTCAATGCGACAGACTTTAAAGTAGTATTCTTTGGTTAAAAAAGGATAGTCAAATAAGTAATCTTTTTCTCCTTTTTGATTCAATACATGGTCGGCTCCATACGCAATAAGTTCACTATCTTTTCCATAAGCATCCATTACATGTTTTTGAATGGCTGCATTGTCTGTCACGACCACATCTGCATATTTGACAGCGATTTTTTCTGACCACTTCAAAAAAGCTTTAGCATACTTGTTCCACTTATTGCGTTTCCACTCAAGACCGTCAATGTTGACAATGATTCGCTGATTAAAAAATAATTTGATAAATGGTAGGATCAAACAACCTGATACGCCTAAAATCACCAATGTATGGGCATAAGTCAGGGCATGTAAAATAGAGATAATATCGTAAATAATGCTTTGAACGCCATTGGCTTTGAAAGGAAGATAGATCAAACGGGCTTGTTTCCAATGACTCAAACGAGTTTCTTTGGGATAATGTGCCTTGCTACAATAAACCGAAACATTTTGCTCATCTTGCCAATTTTCTACTAAATGAGCAGCCAGTGTTTCAAATCCACCATAACAAGCAGGTACGCCAACGGTTCCAATAAGGGCTATGTTAGTCTTCATTACTTGGTATTTTCTATAATATATAGAAAAAACCGTGACAATTATGCAAGTGCTTGATTATTAGATGTTTAATATAGGTGGTAAATGTTAAATTTGTGTAGATTCTGAACTTAATTCCCATTTTGAGACGATCTCGTTTTTTACAATAACCGTATTGACTTGTTCAGACATATTTACAATAGAGAATTTTTGAGAACGAAGATGGGCTTGTTGTGCGACTTCTTGATAAAGCGTTTGATTATTAGCCAGTTGTTGAATACAATTGATTATTTCATCAATATTGCGACAGTCAATCTGATAGCCACTCACGCCATCTTCGACTACCTCTGCAATACCACCAACAGGCGGAACGATAACGGGCAAACGATAACTCATCGCTTCCAATGCCGTCATACCAAAAGTCTCGACCCACATTTCAGGATGTGATAGATTCATCACCAAATGAGCTTTTTGATAAAAAGGATGCACATTGCTTTGGGCGGGATACCAAAATAAATTATTGGGAACATCAAAATCCTTTAAGTAATTTTCAATGGAAGCATCATCCGAGTTGATAACAAGATGAAATTGATATTGTGGCAATCGTTGAGTAACTTCTATAAATTCATTGATGCCTTTATACCTTTTAAGTGAGCATAACATCAAAATATTAAAATCTTGTTCCTGCCCTCTTTTTTTAAAATCCTCACTTATATCCGTAAACGCTTTGGGCAGCGCATTATAAATCACTTGACAAGGAACATTTTTTAAACCTTCATTTTCTTTTAAATAATGCGATACATAGATCGCTTCATTGGCTGAATAGTTCGCAATTCCAAACAAAAAGTTTTTAAAAATAGCGGGTTTTATGGAAGTTTCATGAACATGGTAAACGACTTTTTTATTCATCAATTTGCCTGCCAATGCCACACCAAAAGGTAAAATCGTATTGACATAAAATACAACTTCTTCTTTTCGATATTGGAACATTTTGAAAAATAGTAAAAGCTGACACCAAAAAAAACGAAGCATCGTGATATAACGCTTATTCGACCAATGATAATTGAACCGCTTATATTTTGCGCCTTCGATGTCCGAAAGAAAGCCTTGTGTTTGATTGGTACAGACCGTCACTTCATAATCTCTATCGACAAATGCTTGAATAGCTTGTGACAAAACGAGTGGACTTCCACTATAATCGTTGAGTAGATGGACGCAAATTATTTTTGGTTTCATGTTGTTGCAATAAAGATGAATAAATATTTTTAAAATGTTCGCCTTTTCGATCCCACGTAAATTTTTCCAAAAACTGCTTTCTTGCTCCTGCTGATAATGATACTTGTAAATCCTTGTCTTTGAATATCTTATATACATTATCGCCCAATGATCCAACACTTTGTTGGTACGTATCATACGGCACTTTTCGACCACAAGTTTCATTGAGCATTTCGCCAGGACCACAGTTATCAAAACAAACTACGGGAATACCATACGACAAGGCTTCGGGAAC
The DNA here is from genome assembly GCA_020630635.1 of Chitinophagales bacterium. Classification (GTDB taxonomy): domain Bacteria; phylum Bacteroidota; class Bacteroidia; order Chitinophagales; family UBA2359; genus JAHDBB01. The sequence goes on along the minus strand of JAHDBB010000018.1, from coordinate 8,799 downwards.
CACCATTCCTGCACCTTCGTGAGAGGGAAATAAAAACAAGTTGGCTTGTTGATATATTTCAGTTAAGGCGGAGCGTTCCATCCATTCGATAAATTGTATGGCGTTTTCGACCTTCTTTTCTTTTGCCAGTCGATGCAAAAATTCTTTTTGTGGTCCTTTGCCGATGATGAGTAATTCTACCTTTGCTTGTTCTTCTTCGTTGAGTCGATGATAAAAATTAGCAAAACTTTCTATACAAACATCAAAGCCTTTTAAGGGGACAAATCGCCCAATAGATAAAATGGTAAACTTTTCTTTACCTTGTTTTTTTTCGGGTGAAAACTCCACCATTTCAGAAGCAACTGCAGGCAAGATCGAAAACTGTGAAGTGTCTAAACGCAATACTTTTTCGATACTCGAATTAATAGCAACAATATGATCCGCATTCCATTTGGTCAGTTTTAAAAATGGATCTAATTTCCAAAACATATTTTTGAGTAACCAAATGAGTTTTTGTTTTTGTGCAGCCTTTTTGCCATAAATGCTTGCTACAAAATTTTCAGGTGTTTTGGGATGATGTCCGATGGGTCCCCAAACAAAGGGTTTTCCCAATGTCCAGAGTAGGGAAGGAGTCCAATCATTGTGAAAGTTCAAATTATGTGCGAGGTCAAATTTGACTTTTTTACTCAAAACAAAAATGGGCATAAATAACTGCCAAAGATAAAAGTACAACATGGCTCCTCGTCCACCTTTTTTCCAAAAACGCATCCAATAAGGCAAGTCATAATACAGCCACTTGATATTGTCTAAATGCGTTTGTGGATTGGCTTGCAGATACTTTTCAATATCGGGACGATTATTTTTTCGGGTAATCGCATATACTTTATGATAGCGTGCGATTTGACCAAGCATATTCCAGCCCGTCCCATCTTCCGAACCCTTATAAGGATTGACTGCATAAGCCGTTACTAATATGGTGTGCATCATAATTGAAGTAGTATTTTTTTCTTTATAATTTTTTCTTTTTGGAGAGAAGGGTTATTACTCTTTCATCGTTACAGGTCTCCCCGCTATTCGTTCTTATAAATGTGCCAACGTTTTAGGAAGCCAACGCATTACATTTATACCACTACTATCGGGTCTAGTTGGTAGAGGTTGATACTTCTTGGAAATAGTTTTTGTGACGAAGGGGCGAATGTGATGTAAAGGGACATAGATTTTTTCTAATCGACAAAAACAGTTTCGTTATTCCATTTTTAAAATGTCCCATCATCCCTGATTTTTATCAACGTTCTGACCTTTCAAAAATAGCCCCGATAGAAGTGGTATTCGTGTAGAAGCGTTGGCTTAGAAAAACGTTGACGACACGAATAAGAACGGATAGCGGGACTTTCCAGAACGACAACGCACCTAACCTTTCGCTCCAAAAAATATTACCAAACAGGAAGCTGCCTTACCTTGTTTTCCTTTTTACGTTTCTTCAACACCTTTGCAGGAACCCCACCAATGACGGAGTTAGCAGGCATACTTTTCGTCACCACCGCCCCTGCCGCAATCACACAATTATCCCCAATCGTCACCCCATCCAACACCGTAACCTTAGAACCAATCCAACAGTTTTTACCAATAGAAATACCCTTGCGAGTGACACCTTGTTCCCTTATAAGTCGCTTGTTATCAGCATAGTTATGGTTTTCAGGATGACAGCTAAAATACTGACCAACAATACAGTCATCTCCAATCGTCAGACCACCACCACCACCTAAATAAGCAAATTCGCCGATTCCCACATTTTCTCCGATATGGATAAATTCACCAACATTATTAAAAGAAGTCGAGACAATCACCCGACTAAATGCACCAATTCCAGAACGATTGCCAATGGTCAATTTACCCTTGCCCAACGCACTCAATGAAACCCCATCGCCCAATTTAACCCATCTACCCAAGTCCATTTTGTGAGCATTAAAAAATCGAACATTGCGTCCCACAAACAAACGATTAGGAACTTTTAAATGGAACAAAAGTTTCCAACTTCTCACAAAATCCATGCCTTTCTCAAAACTTAAAGCCAATAAACTTCGCATATCTACATGTTCATCAAACTGAAAATGAGGATTGCGTTTTTGTATAACTTTTTCTAGTGCTTTTTTCATCTTGCATTTTTTATTATTACTTACATCGCATTTCTAAATTCTTCCATAATTGAATCAACTGTTTCTTCCTTATCAATATTTTGGATATTGATGTATTTAGAAGATTGATAACGATGAGCGAATTTTTCAAATAAGCTAAAATACTTTTGGGTTAATTCATTGATAGCTTTGGGATCTAATTCTTGCTTGCGACTCAAAATAATATGGGCTGGTGCATAAAGGAAAAAATTGAGTTGAGGTTTATAAATGAAACGATATAAAAACTGTGCAACTTTTCGATTCAAGACAATATTAGAACGCTTGGCATCATTGATAAAATCGAAGTAATATCGATCATAAATAACGATATAGCCTCGACATAAATACTTGAAGTAAACAAAAAACTGTCCAATCAAATAATCAATGTAATAGTATAAAAATCGGATAAAAGATAGGAGTTTATTACTATTATTGCCTTGACGAGGAAGTCTGTCAGCGGCTCTTTGTTCTGCCTTTTCTTTACCATAAACGTAGCTACTTAATATAGGAAATAGGGATGGTCGATGTCTTAATACCACAATTTTCTTCCGATATTTGGTAGAAATATTTTGTTTGATTTCATTGATAATCGTTGACTTTCCAGCACCATCTACGCCACTAATCGTAATAACTAAGCCTTTTTGAGTAAATAAGTTTTTGAACGTGTCCTTATAGTAGTTCAAAGTGTTTTTGATCTTATTGAATCCTTTGTTACTACTTTGTTGAGTGGTATAAGCTAGGACATTTTTACGGATGGTCTCATCGTATTTTTCTAAGTCGTAAAAGTCTCTAAGATTTAAATCATATTTTTTGTTGAGATAATATAGAACATCAGCTTGTTCTTCTGGATGAAACTTGTAATAAAAATGGATGTAACGTTTGGGAACGGCAGCACCATTTAAAAAATAAAATAACAAACAGTACTCTAAGTCGTCCGCTAAATGAGGAATTTTGATATTTTCAAGAGTTTGTGTTGTTCTCTCTAAAATACCAGTTGCATCTAAAATTTCAAGATTCTTTCGTTTGAATTGATGAATTAAGTCTATTTCTAAGAAAGTCCCATCTTTAAAAAATATCTCGATGAAACTCATAAACGAGTTGTTTTGAGTGTGGACTTTTTCGATACTCGGATGATTTTCAGTCCAATGAATAATAGGCTTTAAGTCTGCTTTTTGAATCAAAATATCTAAGTCAGAAGATAAAGCAATATCGCTGATTTTTCTTTCAGAGAATTTTAAAAGAGCATATTTTTTATCGGATAAATATTGAAAAATATCTTTGATGAAATCCTGACGATGATTGTTGGTTGAATACATATTAAGGGATTCTACAAGGGCTTGTTCCCATACCTTGGTGAGCCAAGATACTTGGGTGTGAAGCTCCTTTTGTTGTTCGTAAATCTGTAGGTAGTAGCCAATGTTGTATAGTAAATAGAGGTGATAGTGAAGAACGGTATCAATGTTGTACTTTTTACTCAATTCTTGGATTGCGGGTTGTTGTAAGGTTAATTTTATCTCATTTTGTATCTCTTTGAAACTTTGATGTTTAATTAAAATACCTGTTTGAAAAATGAAGTGAAAGACATCAAAAAGTAAGGGCGCATCTTTCATCGCTAATTCCCAATCGTATAAATGAAGTTGGTTTTCACTGACATACATGTTCCAAGGAGTGAAGTCTCCATGTGCATACGCTAAGGGAATGGAAGACTGGGTTTCTATGTGTGCTTTTAAGGATTTTAGCTTTTCTTGTAAACGTTGTAAAGTGGGCTTTTTTACCTTGTTTTTGATATTATCTTCTATTGTTGACCAGATAGAAGTATTGTTTATTTTCTCTTGACGAGTTTGGTTTTGATATAACTCACTTAATGCATTTATATGAATACGTTGAATTTCTAAAGGACGATTTTGGGTTTTATCAGCAACATTGGTAAAGATGCCAATGGAATGAAAATCGCTTTTTTCTACTTGGGGGATTTCTAAGAATTTGAAGTTTTTTTCTTGTAAAGTTTCTAAGGTTTTGACCTCATTTTTTATAAGATTTTCGCTTTTGTTTTGCAAGGGAATCTTGATGAAATGACTGGTGGTTTGACCCTGATTGATGGCTAATAATATTTTGCGATTGGGACCAACTGTACCAGTAAATGCAGCATAGTTGTTACCTGATAATTTTTGGGTGATTTGTTGTGGGAAAAGGGGGCTTTTGTGGTAAATATAGAAACTTCCTGAACTGCCCAATCTTCCTAACTTGAAACTATATAAGGTTTGGATGACTTTGGTATAAACTTTAGAGAGTAGGGAAGAGGCACTATAAAATTTTAGGAAATTGGGATGTGGTAAGTCACTTGGAAATATCCACCGCATACTTCCATCTCTATTGTTGATGTAGGAAAATTTTTGTTGTTGATAGTTGGTTGGAGCATCTTTGATTTTGTTGGAGGTGATGATGAAATCTTGGTATATTGGAAAGTCTTGACCTTCTTTGTATATGACCAATTTGTGGGGAGTATTCGTGAAAAGGCGACTTAATAGTGTAAGACTATCTTGTTGAAACTTCATAGCTTGGGTATTTTGTATTGATATAACAAAACTTAATCCAATTAATAATAGTTTGATTATAAGGCTTTTATAGGGTTTTGTGTTTCTCAAATGCTTGAGGGAGTTCCCATTTTGGGACTGGTGCTAAGAAGTTCTGACCTAAACGAACTAGCCCCGATAGGAGTGGTATCGCCAAAGTGTTTTGGCAAAAAGGGTTCGGGTGGCTTGGCGATAAGAACGGATAGCGGGACTTTCTATTACGATGAAAGATAAGCCTTTCGCTCCTAAAAAAATACGGATAAAACGGAACGTCACTTATCACCAGTCACTTCTCACTGATAATAACTTAATTTTTTAAAAACTTTTTTAGGACGGATTTTGAGGGACTTTGGACATTGGCGATATAAATGCCATTAGCGAAATTGTGTAGATTAATGTAATTGATTTGATTGGGATCAAGGCTTTGATCAAAGTGAATGAGTGCGCCTTTGGCATCAAAAATCTCTAAGCGAATACGTTCATTTTCCTCCAATGGTAGATTGGCTAAAATGGCTAATTGTTCAGAAGCTGGATTGGGATAAATGCTGATGGCGCAAAGCTCTAATTCATCATTGGGGCATTTTAAATATTGGGGTTCTAAAGGTGCATTTAGGTCTGTGCTGAACTCCTTGATATGGTAATATTGTTGACTTGGAATATTGGTAAAAACTTGGGTTGTTCCCGCTGACCATTCAATCACTAAACTGTCTATCTTGTTGGCATCGCCTAAGCCAAAGTGAGCGTTTAAGCTGTTTTGACTTCCCGCACCGCCTCCCGTTTGAGACGAAATCTCTCGAACCTGCCAATAGCTTTGTCCATTAATATTCGCTTTGAGTCGGATTTTACTTCCAATAGCATTTCGATTGCTGCTGATGCCCGTTAAGCGAAAACTAACCCAAGTATTTTGATTTCCATTATTAACAAAGAAAAAGTTATTTTCGTTACTGTGATTGGCGACATATAAGTCTAAATCTCCATCGTGATCATAGTCTGTACAAGCTACGCCAAAAGAATTGTTTTCTGAAAGGGTGATGAGTTCGATGGTGTCTTTAATAAATGTACCATCGCCTTTGTTGAAGTATAAAAATTTCTCATTGTTGCGGTCATTGCTGACGTATAAATCCAACCAACCATCATTGTTGAAATCACCCCAGCAACTGCCATGTGAATGTCCTTTGTCTTGAACAATGGGCGAATTATTTATAAGTGTAAAGTTGCCTTCTCCATCGTTTTTGTATAAAAAATTATTTTCATCACTAGCGTTGGAAACAAATAAATCCATATCGCCATCATTGTCAAAATCTGCAAAAGAACAGCCGACAGACTTGGCATTGTCATCCATTTGAGTAGGTGTAAATGAACCGTTTTGATTGTTGATACACAGATAGTTAGCATCACCATCATAGGGGACAAAAAGATCAAGATACCCGTCATTATTGACATCCGACCACGTAGCACCAATGGCAATTCCATTAGGAATATCTAAGGTGTTGGCTGGAAACTCTACAAAGTTTTGACCCTTTATGTTTTTGTATAAACGAGTAGTCCCAATCTCATTATATTCAAGAGTCAAGGCATCTAAAAAACCATCATTATCGAAATCAGCCCAACTGACTCCATGTGAATTTATACCTTCATCGGTTAAATTGACATTTTTAATGCTTTGAAAAACACCATCACATTGATTTTTATATAAGTAGTTGCCAATTTCGATATTTTCAGAAATCAAGACATCATTGTATCCATCGTTATCATAATCGGCCCAACTTGCAGCAACAGCCGTTCCATTATTATCAATAAATGCAAAGCTGTTTTTAGGTGTAAATGTACCATCGCCATTGTTTTCGTAAAGTAGGTTTTTTTGAGTTTCAGTGTAAGAAGGAAGAAACAAATCGTCCCATCCATCGTTATTATAATCTACCCAACAAACGCTCCAAGTATTGAGTTGGTCATTGACAATATTGAGGTCTTTTATATGAGTAAATAAGAGCGAGTCATTTTGACCCACTCCTATTTTACTAAATATAAAAAGCAACAACAAAACGTATTTTAAGGTATTTTGTCTATTTTTCATGATCTTCTTATTGCATGCAAATCCTTTGGCTTTCGTGAAATTGGGGAAAAATAAAGTTGGGGTAATTTGAAGCTTTTACCCCAAATGAAGGAATGGTAAAAAAATAAATCTTTATTTTTATCTTCAATATTTTCCAATCTACTTCGTCAAAAAGCCTCGTAATAGCCCTGCTATTCCTGCGTTTTTTTTCTTGTAGAGTTGAAAAATCTTTTTGTTAAAATTTCAATATTTATTCTTCAACCATTCCTAAACAACAAAACTTATATTATGAAAAACTGCACTAAATTTTTTTTGAAAAATAGGGATAAGCAGAAGGTTGTTATCCCTATTTTGAAAAACAAAACATATAATGAGAACACTTTCTTTTTTTTAAAAAAAAGGGGGCAAATCACAATCATCGCCCCCATTTAAAAAGCAACAACAAAACGTATTTTAATTTTTATATATTCATTGATAACTAATTAACACTTTTGAATTATGTAATCAACATTTGCCTACTATATTGAAAACTCTATACCAATAACCTAAGTTTTTGAAAAACAATTTGTTGTGTATGGTTTTTATACATATAAAGTCTTTTTATTAGAAAATGATTCTCAAAATGAGAAAAAATCTAAAAGATGGAATGTTTTTAATTACAAAGCCATTAACTTTACTATATGAAAAAGAATCTTAAAATATTTATGGTCGAAGATGACCGTTGGTATGCCGAAATTCTAAATTATAATTTGTCGGCAAATCCTGATTATGAGGTGATTATGATAGAGACAGGGAAGGAGTTGTTGAGCAAACTTCATGAAAAACCCGATATTATTACCTTAGATTATTCTTTACCTGACATTTCTGGAGAGAAACTTTTAAAACAAATCGTAGCGACTCATCCTGACTTGCCTATCATTATTATTTCAGGTCAAGAAGATATTTCGACAGCTCTTAATCTTTTGAAAGAGGGCGCATATGATTATTTGGTCAAAGACGATGATACGAATAGTCGCTTATGGAAGGTCATCAATAATATTCGAGAAAATCTTTCGCTCAAAGCCGAGATCAAACAACTCAAATCGGAGGTTCAAAAAAAATATACTTTTAAAAATCTCATCAAGGGAAATAGTTCGAGTATCCAAAAAGTTTTTGCTTTAATTGAGAAAGCAGCGAAAACAAATATTACCGTTTCCATCAATGGTGAAACAGGAACAGGAAAAGAGTTGGTCGCCAAAAGTATTCATTACAATTCCAAAAGAGGAAAAGAAGCATTTGTAGCGATCAATATGGCGGCGATTCCAAGCGAGTTAGTCGAGAGCGAATTGTTTGGTCATGAAAAAGGTGCATTTACAGGCGCACATGCTCGAAAGATTGGCTTGTTTGAACAGGCAAATAAAGGCTCGATTTTTTTAGATGAAATCGGTGATCTAAATGCTAGCGCACAAGCAAAACTGCTACGGGTTTTACAAGAGAAGGAAGTCACTAGGGTAGGAGGGAATAAGAAAATTAAAATAGATACGAGGGTCATTGTTGCTACGCACAAAAACTTGGCGAAGGAGGTGGAAGAAGGACGTTTTAGAAGTGACTTGTACTATCGTTTATTGGGTTTGCCGATTCAGTTACCGCCCTTGCGTGAGCGTGACAATGACGTTTTGTTGTTATCGAAATTCTTTATTGAGACTTTTTGCAAAGAGAATGAAATGCTCCTTCCTAAGTTGTCGAAGGAGGCTCGCAAGAAGCTACAAACGTATCATTATCCTGGCAATGTTCGGGAGTTGAAGGCGATTATTGAGTTGGCGGTGGTGCAGTGTGACGGCGAGACGATTGAGGCGGAGGATGTGACGTTTCATACACTCAATCCTGTCAATGATTTGTTTATTGAGGAGAAGACGCTTCGAGAGTACGATTGCGACATTATCAATTATTTTTTGAAGAAGTATGATGGGGATATTGCGCTGGTGGCGGATAAGTTGGACATCGGGAAATCGACGATTTATAGTATGAAGAAGAAGGGGGA
>JAHDBB010000546.1:2904-4480 GCA_020630635.1 Chitinophagales bacterium | reverse complement strand
TTTAGGATTATATCGAAATTAATAGGATTATAAGCATTGTAAATGTCCCATCGTCCCTAAAGAACAGGAAGCGAATAGAAATGTCTCATTGCCACCATCTATAAAAGTCACCCGTCACTAAAAAAAACTATCGACTATGGACCAAAAACTATTGACTCTTAAAACCCCAAATTGAACAGCATTCATCATTTATAATTCACCATTCAAAACTAAACCCCTTGAGAACTCTTAATTTGTGCAAGCTGATCTTCCGACATTTCCGCATAGTCGATCTCCAAGCATTCACGCAACTTTTCCACCATATTTTTAGAACCCATAAACACAGGGCAACGTTGGTGCAAGGATTCTGGCTTATAGTTTAAGATACGGTAGAGTCCTGTAATGGCCTTACCACCTGCTTGTTCCACAATAAAGGCCATGGGATTGGATTCATATAAAATACGAAGTTTACCATTGGGCGAATCATTGGAAGTCGGATACATAAAAATTCCACCCTTTATCAAATTACGGTGAATATCTGCCACCATCGAGCCGATATAACGCATACTGTAAGGCTTAGGACGAGAACGATCAGAATTGATGCAGTGGTCGATATATTTTTTGACCCCATCCGAAAAATTCCAACGATACCCATGATTGATCGAGTAGATTTCCCCATCATCTGGAGTTGTAATATTGGGATGCGACAGGCAAAATTCTCCGATAGAAGGATCTAAGGTAAATCCATTGACCCCATGACCAGTGGTATAAACCAACATCGTCGAAGAGCCATAAATGATGTATCCAGCAGCGACTTGTTCACTCCCTTTTTGCAAAAAGTCATCAATGGTACAAGGACCATTTTCCGTTATTCGGCGATAGATAGAAAAAATTGTCCCAACCGATACGTTGACATCAATATTAGAAGAACCATCCAAAGGGTCAATAGCGACAACATATTTGGCATTTTTGGAACGATCATCATCAAACACAACAATATCCTCTAATTCTTCGGAAGCCACTGCGGCACAATGCTTGCTGGAGCGAAAAGAATCCATAAACTGGTCATTGGCAAATATATCTAGCTTCTTGACCGTTTCTCCATGTACATTCTCATTTTCAGTCGTCCCCAAAATATCTACCAAGCCAGCTTTATTAACCTCTCGATTGATGATTTTAGCTGCAAACCCCAAATCTCGCAAAAGAGCAGAAAGCTCTCCCGAAGCATAGCTAAAATCAGCTTGCCTTCGAATGATAAATTCATCTAAAGTTATAACTTTTTTCTTCATAAATTTTTAATTTTAACCCGAATAAGGAATGTAGAAGAAATAAATATAAACTTCTTAGTAAAAATATCTTTCAATGCTATGAAGCGAAAAATGTAGGAATAGCAGGGCTATCATAAGGCTTTTCGACGACATAGATTGGGAAATATTGACGAAGAAAATGAATATTTATTTTTGTTCCATTCCTGATTTAATTATTACATAATAATTGGATGGTAATTTAGATAAGAATTACTTATGTGAATAATTTTGTGTGTTTGTGAGTGGTGTTGAGTGTTTTAAAGCTAGAAATTATGTTTTTTTAAACAATA
>JAHDBB010000546.1:0-2804 GCA_020630635.1 Chitinophagales bacterium | reverse complement strand
TTTGTGAGTGGTGTTGAGTGTTTTAAAGCTAGAAATTATGTTTTTTTAAACAATATTGCCACAAATTTTGCTTAAATCTTTTAAAAAAAGAAAAAATATGTCCAGAATGTCCATTTTGAGGCTGTTTTTTATATAAATGACAAAGATAATAATAAATATAGCTATCTGTATTTTAGGTATTTTGAATAGTGTCGTGTTTTGGGGACAAATTGTTCCAAGCTCTACCTTTTCTAAGACCTTTGAACCCTCTTTTTTCAAATCCCAAATCATCAAAGTGGCTCCTAGTTTGGATCAAGAGCAGTTTATCCCCAAATTTCGAGGGATAAAGCTAGCTTATGAAACCAGTATAGGGTTACAAAGTTGGTCCTCTAATTGGACGGTTCGTTTATACAATTATCAACCTTTAGTCAATGATACCATTACAACCGTCAAAGCCAGTTGGCAAGTTCGTTTATGGACCACCCACCTGATGAGACGCTTCTATTTAGCTCCCGAAATTTCTTACTATACCCACCAAGACTGGTTTTATGGTAACAAAGAGCGTTGGAAATTAGGGATTTTCTTAGGTTTTCAAGGACGTATATTGAGACACCTTACATGGGAACTCGCCACAGGTATTCAGCAAACAAGCCCGATAGAAAACTATATTCAGCCCTTTTTTATTAGATTTGACCTCAATATAGGTTGGATTATAAGACAATAAAAATAAAATACATTAATAATATTTAAAAAAGCCTTTAATGAATTACACCATTCGTCCTGCCAAAATCGAAGATGCACCAGCCTGTTACCAATTAATCAAAGAGCTGGCTATTTTTGAGAAAGAACCCGATCAAGTGACCAATACCCTAGAACAGTTTACTAAAGATGGGTTTGGAGAAGAACCCATTTACAAAATGCTGGTAGCAGAATGGACACCGACCCAACAAGTTGTGGGAATGGCATTATTTGTCATTGGCTATTCGACCTGGAAAGGCAAATTATTGTATTTAGATGATTTGGTAGTCAATGAAGAATATCGGGGAAAAGGCATTGGAGCGACCCTTGTCGAAGCCCTTTTCGATTATGCCCAAAATAATGCGATCAAAATAGTCAAATGGCAAGTATTGAATTGGAATACACCAGCCATTGAATTTTACAAAAAACTCAATATGACTTTGGACGATCAATGGATTGACTGTAAGAAGTTACTATAAGTCCATTGTCAAGTAGTCGATGGTCAATAGTGCCGTTCAGTTTTTGTTCTTTTTTAGGAGCGAAAGTTGGAGAGCTTCGTCGAGCAGGAAAGTCCCGCTATCCGTTCTTATTGCTGCGGCTTGGTTAAGATACAAGGCACTCTCAAAGTGCCTTGTATCTAGGCTTGGCTTCGAGCAGCAATACCACTCCTATCGGGGCTATTGGGTTGAGTTCAGAACCCATAGTAACCGAACCGTTTTAGAATTTAAAAATTAAAACTTAGAATTTAACTAGATGCAAGTATTCAAATTTGGTGGAGCATCTGTCAAAGATCCTCAAGCCATCCAACATGTCGCCAACATCCTCAAAGAATATCAAGGCGAAAAACTTTTAGTAGTCATATCAGCGATGGGCAAAGTAACCAATCAATTAGAAGAAGTCTATAAAGCCTACATCGAGAAGAAAGATGAATTGCCAACGCTTTTCAAAGCCTTCCAAGACCAACACATAAAAGTTGTAGAAGAACTCATCAAAAAACCTGATGAAGCCAAAGCAGCCTTACAAGTTTTCTTCGATCAAATGCAGGAACTTTTCGATCAAGAACCTGTCCAAAACCATCCCTTTATATACGATCAGATTGTATCAGTAGGAGAGATGCTTTCCACTACCATCGTCAGTCACTATCTCAATGCACAAGGCATCCAAAATCAATGGCTCAGTGTAAAGTCTTGTATCAAAACCGACAATACGTATCGAGAAGGCATGGTAAATTGGGAAAAAACAGAACAAAGTATCAAAGAAGTGGTCAACGCTAGTGAAAGTCAAATGATGATTACACAAGGATTTTTAGGAGCAACTCCCGAAAATTTCACGACCACTTTAGGACGAGAAGGATCGGATTATTCCGCAGCCATATTTGCTCATTGTTTAGATGCCATGAAACTTTCAATCTGGAAAGATGTTCCTGGTATTTTGAATGGCGACCCACGTTTTATCAAAGACGCAATCAAGATCAATCAACTAACTTATCTAGAAGCCAATGAGATGACTTATTACGGGGCAAAGGTTATACACCCCAAAACGATGCGTCCTCTGCGTGAAAAAAATATACCCTTAGAAGTTCGTTCTTTCAAAGAACCCCATAAAGCAGGAACCTTGATCCGACACTTCAAAGAAAAAAATGAAGCCTTACCACCCATTATTGTCATCAAACGCAATCAGTTGTTTTTGCATATTAGCCGAAAAGATGGACGACTTTTAACAGAAAAAGATTTAAGTGTCATTTACGACTTATTTGATAGAAACTTAGTGGTGAGTAATCTTTCTGCAAAGACGGCTTATCAATGGCAAGTAGCGATAGATTTGCAAGTGTTTAAGATGGAGAAGTTGCTAAAGGATTTGAGGGAACATGCGTACTTGACCGAATTGCCAAAAGGGAGTTATCAATTGTTGACCTTTAAAAATTACAACGTTGATTTTGTAGCACAACATACTCAAAATACCCAACTCTTTTTAAAACAACAGACAGGAGATGTGCTGCATTTATTGGTGCAAGGATTACAAGTAGTAAAAGAAGGGTAATGAGTGACTGGTGGCGAGTGATTTTTCAGTTCATTTCTTGGTTTTGG
>JAHDBB010000545.1 GCA_020630635.1 Chitinophagales bacterium | reverse complement strand
ACCCGATAGTAGTGGTATCACCAATTTGCGTTGGCAAAAGGGTTCGGGAGGCTTGGTGATAAGAACGGATAGCGGGGAGACCCGTTGCGATGAAAGAAAAACCGTTCTCTCCAAAAAAAAATCAATATATAAACCACTCTATGGACTATTGACCTTCAACTATGGACTGTTAAATAAGAAAATCATAAAATGAAAACGAGTTATATATCATTTCTTATCAGCTTACTTTTCATCATGAGTGTGCCTGTGTGGGCGCAAACGGAAGAAACGCCCGATGAGTTGCGCCGTAGCGATGATGTGAGTGAAGAATTACAAGAGATCATTGAGTTGTTGGCACAAGACAACGAAGAGTTGGTCAATAATGATACGTTTTTGGAACGCCTGACCGACTATTATGAGAACAAGCCCAACATCAATAAAGCCGATGCAGATGATTTAGCTCCATTGGCGCAGATGGGTTTGTTGACCGAAAAACAAATAACGGAATTATTGAAATATCGGGAAGACGTTGGGAAGATTATCAATAAGTATGAGTTGCAAGCGATTCCAGATTGGGACTTATCGACGATCCGAAAAGTATTGCCTTTTTTGCGAATCAAAGGAGGAATCACCGACTTCAATATGAAAACGGGACAGTTGTTATTTGGTGGAAAACATGAATTTTATTTACGTTATTCCACTGTCTTGGAAGAACAGTCAGGCTACATTCCAGATACCATTGTGAGAGATGACGGAAGTATTGAGTTAGAACCTAAATACTTGGGAAGTCAAGAAAAAATATATGCTCGTTATCGACACAAACAAATCAATAAATTAAGCTACGGGATTACGGCTGAAAAGGATGCAGGAGAAGAGTTTTTTAGAGGAACCCAAAAGCAAGGATTCGACTTTTATTCAGCGCATTTATATGTCAAAGATGTTGGACCTTTGAAGCATTTAGCCCTAGGGGATTATGAAATCAAAATCGGTCAAGGCTTAATGGTTTGGAATGGTGTTGCCTTTGGAAAATCGCCCTATGTAATGAGCGTCAAAAGACAAGGCGCACCCATCAAAGCTTATACTTCTGTCAACGAATTTAACTTTTTTAGAGGAGTTGCAGCAACGGTTGGAGTGGGCAAAAAAATGGATTTAACGGCTTTTGGCTCTTATAAACCTGTGGACATCAACTTTCAATCAAGGGATACTTTGGAAAACACACTTTTGATTGAATTAGCAGATCAAGGTTCCTTGCAACAAGCAGGAAATCACCGTGCCTTATTGGAAATTGAGGACAAAGGTTCAAGTCGTTTAACGACAGTCGGAGCCGATTTGAGTTTCAACCAAAGAGGATTGAAAGTAGGAGTCGCCAGCATTTATAACCGCTTCCGAGATCCCATCGCTCGCCAAAATCAACCCTACAATTTATACTATTTTAGAGGACAAGAACTATTGAATACAGGTCTTCATTATCGTTATTTAATGGGCAATGTGCATTGGTTTGGAGAGACGGCGATTAGCAATAATCTGAATGGTGAAATCGGTTGGGGAACGGTGAATGGTGCGTTGATTAGTATGGACAAAACCATTGATGTATCTTTGCTTTACCGCAATTTTTCAGACAACTATCAAACGATTTTTGCCCAAGCCTTTGCCGAATCTTCGGTGCCGATCAATGAGTCAGGCTTTTTTATTGGAACCATTATTCGACCATCCAAAGCTTGGACGATACAAGCCTATTCCGATATTTACGTTCACCAATGGCTGCGTTTCCGAACCGATGCGCCTTCACAAGGACATGACAAGTTGATTCAAGTAACGTACAAGCCATCTCGTTCTTTGATTATTGCAGGACGTTATCAAACTGAAACCAAAGGACGTAATTTTTCAGAGAGCAATAGTGAAATTGATTACGAGTTAGATAATTTAGCAGACGTTGTGACAGACATCAAAACGGCTCGTTGGCGATTCGATGTACGCTATAAATTACACAAAGATTTGACCTTGAAAAGTCAGTTGCAAATTTCCAGTTTTGAGGATGGAGTCAAGCCCAAAGAACGAGGTTATTTGATTTTTCAAGAAGTTTCATGGAAGCCATTTGGTTTTCCAATTTCATTTGATACCCGTTATTCCTTGTTTGATATTGACTCTTGGGACAGCCGCATTTATGTCTATGAAAAGGACGTATTGTATGCCTTTTCAATTCCGCCCTTTGCCAATCGAGGCAAACGTTTTTATCTAACCCTTCGTTGGAATGCGCTTCGCAACGTTACTTTTTGGGCAAGATGGGCAAGGACGACGTATGACAATATCACCGAGATTAGTCCCAATAGTACGGAAGGGATCGATGGTAATGTACGTACTGATGTGAAGTTTCAAATGCGTTTGAAGTTTTAGAATTTGGTGACAAGTGATAGTGACAGGTGACTTGTTATGATGGGGACGACGAGACAGTTTTTAGTCCATAGTCCACCGTCGATAGTCAATGTGGTCATTTTGTAAGTTTTCTTTTTGGAGCGAAAGGTTTTTCTTTCATCGTCATGGAAAGTCCCGCTATTCGTTCTTATTCGTGTAGCTATGTTTTTTTAAGCCAACGCTTCAGACACGAATACCACTACTATCGGGGCTATTTGGTTGCAGTCGGAACCTGTAATAACAGAATTATAAATAATTGAAATACATTTTTGTAAAATGGAAATTACTTCAAAAGAACAAGCTTTTAAATTAATAGAAACTTCGGGCGAAAAAATGCCTTATGAAGCCATCAAGTACTTACATGATCACGAAACAGACGAAGAAATTCGACAAAGGATCATATCTTCTATAAGCAATGGTTATGATTGGGATAATCTGACAGATGATAACATCAATGCTGCCTTGTGGTATGGTATTGTTGCAGAAAATCATTTAGACATCCGTTTTGTAGATGCGATTATCACAGCCTTCAATTCAACTAAGGACGATGATTTAGATTTCTTCAATGAGCAATTATTGTATTTGAGCTGTGTACTTTGTGAGAAATTTGGAGACGAAGCTGTTGGCAAATTTATTGATGGTATTGAAAAATTACTAGCTGCTAAGCGTACAATGAATTTTTTAGGTGATACTCTTTACTACGCAGATAAGGATAAACATAGTGAAAGGCTATTGCATATCTTAGAAAATTCCAACAATCCAGATATAGCCTTTTTAGCTTCAGATATGGCAGAAGCAGGTTTTGTAGAAGTGTTGCCAAAGATTAAAGAGTTACTCAAGCATTATAAAAGAACCGATGGGTTATTGGTTTATGTTATGATTTTGGAGGATGCTATTGATTTTATCAAAAACAAAGATTTTCCGCCTCCTTATAGCGAAGATAGAGAAGCTTGGGAAGATCATTATAAAGGACTTATAAAAGGAAATGCTCCCAAATATCAGCGAGAAAATATTATGGAGGCAGTTGAGCAAATATTTGCTGAAAATTTTGAGTCAGTACATATTGGTCGAAATGATCCTTGTCATTGTGGGTCAGGTAAGAAGTATAAACGCTGTTGTATGAAAAAGTAAAACTTTATAAATTTTTTAAAATAACTATTTGTGAAAACAAAGATAATTTCTAAAAAGGGGGCTTTTCGATTGATAGAAACAGCAGGTGAAAGAATGCCTTATAAAGCCATCAAATATTTACGGGATCATGAAACAGATGAAGAGATTATTCAAAGAATTGTCAAGTATCTGAAAATAGGATATAACTGGAATCATCCAGATAATAATATTGATGCGGCATTATGGTATGGTATTGTTGCTGAAAATCATTTAGACCTTCGTATGGTCGATGCGATCATAGAACTATTTTCTAAGGATAAATATATTGATATAGATTCCCTAAATGAGCAAGCAAGTTATTTGGTTTATAAACTGTGTGAGAAATTTGGAGATGAGGCTATTGAAAAGTTTATTGATACTATTGAGAAGATGCTTCCTACAGAATATCGTTGTCTATACTTGACAGATTGTATTTACTTTGCAGATAAAGAAAAATATGGCGAACAATTGCTTCGTTTATTAGATAATCCCAATACAGGAGACATTTTGTTTGTAGCGACCACGCTAGCTAATGCAAACTTTACCAATGTAGTTCCTCGATTGAAAGAACTGATAAGTATTTATGAGAAAGAGGAAAAAAAAGATTGGTATGCAGGTGAGTTAGAAGAGGCAATCGTTGCGATGACTCAAAAAGATTGGCAGCAACCTTATGGAGAGACTCAAAAAGATTGGCAGCAACCTTATGGAGAGACTCGTAAAGATTGGGAAGAGCATTACAGACATCAAATCAATAATACACCGGTGCATGAACAAATGCAAGAGATGAAAGAAAGAGCGAAAGTAATTGCTAAAGAGAGAGGAGAGGAGTTTAATGAAGATTTATTTCCAGATGTTAAGCCACAGAAACCTACCCATATAAGGCGAAATGATCCTTGTTACTGTGGGTCAGGTAAGAAGTATAAACGCTGTTGTATGAATAAGTAAA
>JAHDBB010000544.1 GCA_020630635.1 Chitinophagales bacterium | reverse complement strand
GAAACGTTCTTCAAAAGTTCATTCGTTCTCACTCAATCATTTTGAACAAGTTTCATTTTCCATCTATTTGACAAAGAATAAAGCCTAAAAAAGAATAGGATGATAGGATTCTTAAAATTATTAGAATTTCAAGTATTGAACTAAAACGTCCCGTCGTCCCAAAGCACGAAATGAACATAAAAGTCACTCGCCACGAGCCACTTAAATCATTAATAAGCCGCTTCTGCTGCTCCCAACTTCGACTTATTAGGAAACCATAAATCATAATCCGTCGTTTGAACCACTCCATCCAAATTCCCATCCAATAAATCATACTGGAACAACTGTGCGCTATTGAATCGCCAAGCATCAAAGTCCGTATTTTGAATTGTATGGTCTTGTGTATAATCCGCCCCATGCATAAGGAAAAATCCATCTCCTGACGACTTCACTTGATTGCTTCCAAAAGCTTGGGCAGCACCACTGCTAAAATCATAAGTCATATTGGTTGCCGCCGTAGTCGCATTGCCACTCAATACATCTAAATGATTGCGATGTCTCACACAAAAATAATAGTCTTGTCCAATATAAAGATTTTCAAAAAGCACAGGTGAGGTACCATCAACATCTACCACATCGCCATTGTCTAACAAAATAGCCGCACGAGTTTCCACCGTCATCGTTTGCTTCGTTGCCAAATCAGGCGTACCCGTTCTTGCTTCGATCAATACCCAATCCACCATATTAGCAGGAATACTGGTAAGACTTTCTGTTCCAGCATAACTATAAGGAGTAACATTATAAGGTTGTGCCAAAGGAATCAGACTTCCCAAAAGTGCATTCATTGCACCTCCACCTGCATATGGTCCTTCCAACAAAACGTTGGGAGCCAAATAAGTCGAATCTGGCGGAGCTGAACAAATCGCAGCCAAAGAAAAATTGGTAGAAGTCAAGCAAACATTGCACGTATCAATCATCGTACATCCCCAAGTAGCCGTAATATCGGGATCCGTTGGCGCACTAGCAGCAGCCGCATCCAACTGGTCGCAATCCCCTTTTAAGAACGTATCCAGCCAAGGCTTCAAATATTGCATCACTTCGGCTTCTTGATCCGCCAACGAAATTGAGCCTCCACATGTCAACTGTCCCAACCCACAAACAAAGTCACTATTGGCAAATTGACAATGGCTTCCTCCTGTAATATTGATAAGCGTTTTACAGTCCACATTGAGCGCATTATACATTGGTCCTGTGTGATCATTGGAAGGCGTAACACAATCGTCTGAACCTTCAAAAATCAAGGTTGGAACCTGTACATTTGCAGCCGCAGCGATGGCAGAAGGGTTGGTTTCGGCAGCCGCAAAATTAAACAAGGCAGTAATATCGGTATTATTATCGGCTCCTAAAAAGCTGGCTCCTCCCCCCATTGAGTGTCCACCCAATGCAGAAGTCGTCCCAACAGCCCCAAATAAAACAGAACTTGCATTCGCTCCTTCGGCTTGTATAGCTGGTATCAAAAAGGCTAAATCTGCTCCAAATTCTCCATGATTGGGCGGGATACCACCTTCGGTTGTTGGCAAAGCCACAATATATCCACAAGGCACTAATTCATCCACAAGCCATTGGTATTGTCCAACTCCAATGATAAAACCATGTCCAAAAGCAATCACAGGAAATTGTCCACTTTCTACCGTAGTATTAGAGCCTGCGGTAGTAGCAGGATAGTAAATATCGGTGGGAATGCTCCGTCCTCCCCTTGCAGGATCATTAAAAGTAATGGAGGTAGAACCAATTTGAAAAGGTTGTGCATGAAGCCCTAAAGTTCCGAGTAAACTCACCCACAAAAGAATTATTATTTTTTTCATAATCAAATAGAATTGGGTTATCCAGAAAAATTATTAAAATGGTTTACTTTGTTTAAAGTATTCTGTAATTTATGAAAAAAATGTAAGTATTAGAGAGATTTGACCTTATTTATTTTGGAGTTTTCAATCTAAGAAATCTTAAAAATGGGTGTTTTTATCTTTCTTTTATTCTTCCTCTTGTTATTTTCTCGTTTTTCCCTCACATATTACCAAATTCTCCGTACCTTTGCACTCATTTTTTGGAGAAAAATAATCAAGCGATAAAATCAAATAACTATGTTAACTGTTCAAAACTTAGGATTACAATACGGCAAAAGGGTCTTATTTGACGAGGCTAATTTAAAATTTACCAGAGGCAATTGTTATGGAGTGATTGGGGCAAACGGGGCTGGAAAATCTACATTTCTCAAAATTTTGTCGGGTGAAAATTCGCCCACGAGAGGAAGTGTGTCCTTAGCTCCCAATAATCGAATGGCGGTTTTGAAGCAAAATCACTTTGAATTTGATGAGGAGCAGGTATTGAATACAGTCATTATGGGACATAAAGAAATGTATGATATAATGGTCGAAAAAAATGCCATTTATATGAATCCTGATGCGACAGAGGAAGATGGTATGAAAGCGGCTGATTTGGAAAATCAATTTGGCGAAATGGGCGGTTGGACTTCTGAAAGTGATGCGGCTGAATTGTTGAGTCATTTAGGGGTCAAAGAAAGCTTACATTATAAAACGATGAAAGAATTGGAAGGTGGCGAAAAGGTAAAAGTATTGTTGGCACAAGCCTTATTTGGAGAACCAGACATCTTATTATTGGATGAGCCTACCAACGATTTGGATGCCGAAACTGTGACTTGGTTGGCAGACTTCTTAGCAGACTTTCCCAATACCGTTATCGTCGTTTCGCATGATCGTTACTTCTTGGATATGGTTTGTACCCACGTCGTTGATATTGATTTTTCACAAATTCGGATCACGACAGGAAACTATACTTTCTGGTATGAAACGAGCCAGTTGATGGCAAGACAGATTGCCAATAAAAACAAAAAGGTAGAATCTAAACGTAAGGAATTGATGGACTTTATCGCTCGTTTTAGTGCCAATGCATCGAAGTCAAAGCAAGCGACCAGTCGTAAAAAGGCATTGGATAAGTTGAACTTAGAAGAAATTCGTCCTTCGAGTCGTAAGTATCCTTTTATTCACTTTAAGCCTGAACGCAAAGCGGGTGGACAAATTTTGAAAGTTGAAAATCTAAAGAAAATCAATGCAGATGGCGAGGTCTTATTCGACAAAATCAATTTTGATGTCAATCATGGGGATAAAATTGGTATTGTGAGTCGTCAATCAGGAGCTTTGACCGCATTTTTTGATGTCTTGTCGGGTATTCAAGAAGCCGATGGGGGGAAGTTTGAGTTTGGTGTCACGATCACAAAGGCGTATCTTCCCAATGAAAATGACGAGTATTTTTCGGGCGAACATGATTTAGATTTACTCAATTGGTTGCGTCAGTTTTCGGAAGACAAAGACGAGATGTTTATCAGAGGATTTTTGGGTCGTATGCTTTTTTCTGGCGATGAGGTTTATAAAAAATCGAGTGTTTTGTCGGGTGGTGAAAAGGTGCGTTGTATGCTTTCCAAGATTATGTTGAGCAATCCCAATTTTTTGATTTTGGATGAACCCACCAATCATTTAGACCTCGAATCTATTTCGGCTTTGGACAAAGGTTTACAGGAATATCAAGAGAATCTGATTTTTACTTCTCACGATCATCAGTTGATGAATAATAATGCGAATCGGATTATTGAGATTACGCCAAACGGGATGCTGGATAAGTTGATGACGTTTGATGAGTATTTGGCTTCGGAGGAGATTAAGGAGCAACGAGCAGCATTGTATGAGGGGGCTTTGACTTAGTTTTTAGTCCATAGTTCGCAGTCAATGGTCAATAGTTCGGTTCAGTTCGTGCTTTTGGGATGGTGGGAACGTTTTTTGGAACTTCCATCCTAAAGAATGAAGTAAAGCAGTTTTTTGGTGCTGATTTGATTACGCAAGTGTGTACTGAAAATCCTATTAATTTCAAAATTAATCCTAAAAGTCCTATTCTTCTTTTTAGCTAGGAGCGAAGGGCGTTTCTTTCATCGTATTGGAAAGTCCCGCTATTCGTTCTTATGCTAAATCGTCCTCGCAAAACCTTTTAGCCAATGCTGCATTTAGCATACCACTGCTATCGGGGCTATTTTTGAAAGGTAGGGACTTCTTAGTGCCAGTTATTTTCTCTTCTTTCCTTATTTTTGCTCCATCTTAAAGGAAGAAGCAAAGTGGGGTTCTCTTCTTTTCTTGTTTTTTGCCTGTTGCCCTAAAGGGCGGCAAGGAAATGGTGAATGATGAATTATAAGTGATGAATGACTCTTCATTTTCAAACAGCTCACTATCATTTTAATGGACTTTTAAAAAATTCTGCCCTTTCTTTTATTCCTAAAATTCTGTTATAGACAAAAAGGCATTTCCTCTCCATATGGACTCGAATGTACAGAGTTTACAAACATTTATACCTATAAAGTCTTCGCTTTGATCTAAAGTTTAAAATTCTGACCTTTCTTTTAATTCCTAAAATTCTGTTCAAGACAGAAAAGGCATTCCCTCACCGT
>JAHDBB010000543.1 GCA_020630635.1 Chitinophagales bacterium | reverse complement strand
TCACCACCATGATTAAACTCTTCCTCATAAACCCCTTTGCCATGAAGAAGATACAATTCTAAAAGCCGCATAAATTCATCTCCAAAGTTACTATTGGTAAAGACAACAAAGCCCAGATTTTTGTCTGGCATAACAATATACTTACACTCAAAATCGTAGTTATTACCACCATGTGCGATAATCTTCCCATCAGGAGAATCTACAACAAAAAAGCCATATCCAATCCCTTGATTCCAATCTGGACTATATAACGTTTTCTTTTTAGGGATGATTTGATGAGGCGTAGTAATAAGTTTATAGGACTCCTCTGATAAATACTTTTTGTTTAAGATGCCTACTATAAATTGGCTAAAATCTGTTGCGTTGGAATAAAGACTAGACGCAGGACTATCTACTTGATGAAATTTGCTCTTATATCGAGGGAAAGTATAAAGATGTCCAATCGCACATTTTTCTACCAAACTGCTATCATAAGAAAAATAAGTGTTGGTCATTCCAAATTCCAAAGCAAGTTCTTCTTGGAAGGTTTGGCGTAGAGGCTTTTGTGTAATATGTGCTATGACTCGACCCAAATAATTCATGGCTTCACCCGAATAGAGAAAATCACTACCTGGATCAAAAGCTAGATCAGCTTTAACATCAGAAATATGTCCTGTATAGGATTCAACAGACCAATTTTCTAAACCGCTTTGATGATTAAGAATATGACGAGCCGTAATTTTTTTATATCGTTCATCGTGTTCTATATTGGGAAATCTAAGGTACTGATACAAGGGCTTATCTAAATCTAACTCACCTTTTTCTACTAATTTTAAAGCCATCATACCAAATACAGATTTAGTGATAGAAGCTCCCTCAAATAAGTGATCTTTCCTCAATGCTTCTCCAGTGAGCATATTGGCGACTCCAAAAACTTTATCATAAATGACTTCTCCATCTTTCACTAAGGCGATGGAAACGCCAGGAATTTCAAAATAATCTTTGGCTAATTTTACAAAACGATCCACTTTGTATTCACTAAAATCATCTTGTAATAAGATTCCTTTTTCTTCAAAAAGACCTTGTTGAATCAGTTGCGTTGATACATTTAAAGGTTCTACTTTGGTAAGAATTTGTTCTTTTACAGTAAAGCTAATTGGTTTTTCTACAATTATTTTTCTAGAATCTTGATGAAAGTCAATTGAGTGAATATGGGAAGTGAGTTGGTTGTTGAGTTCGATGGTGTAGTTTCCTTTAGGCAATGAACATTGGTAATTTCCCAAAGAATCTACTGCGACTTTTAGCCAGATATCTGGATTGTCTAAAGAAGTGATTTTAATCTCATTTATGTTTTTGATCTTTTTGTCTTTGATGACGACTTTACCTTTGACTTCCCCTAATTTTTTTGGATCATCCAATAAAATGACCTCACCAAGTCTATGACTGCTTTCACTTTTACTGGTGCCTTGTTTCCAAATCTTCCAAGCTCCTTCTTCGTTACTATCAATGTCTGCTACAATTAGATCTAATCCTATAACTGTATTGATTTTGAAATGTGTACCCAAGTTTATTTTCCATTCATAGCAAAGAGTATTTTCATTTTTTAAAGTCTTCACTTCTATCTGATCCCAAGATATATTTGAAAGGTAAGGACTCCAATATTTTGGGTAATCATGAAATTTTTCTTTTTGTTGTCCTCCCGCTTGAAATAAATAAAGTCCGCCACCATAAGGACTATGAATCGGGTCCACATATAAATACATATAGTCATTTGAACCAATTTCTTTATTGGACAGGACTATATCTGAATCTACCGCTTCTACACCTACATAGATAGACTTTTCGACTTCATTATATCCAACTTTAAAGGAAGCCTTACAATCATCCTCACCCTGAAATTCACCAAAAGGGATGTTAGAGATAGGATAAGATTTTATATCGTCTGACCAGTCATTTAGTTGTCCATCAATGGTAATGTCACTTACAGGATAGGCAATAACCGCTTCATAGTTTTGAGAATTTGCTGGTAATATAGCTAATAAACTTAAAAAGATAATCCATTGAATGAAGAGCTTAATATTCATAAATTATGGGGTTTAAAATTGTAATAGAATAGGAGTATTACTTTGTTTGGGATTGATGAAATAAATTACTGGAAGTTTTTGGGGTTTGGGATATTCTACCAAAAACCTCAAATAGGACTCTTGGTTGCAGAGGGGAGCTTGGCTAAATGCATGAAGATAAGAGGTTGTGTTATAGGTTGTTTGAGTGAGGGAATCAATAGATGCATATCGTGTGCAATTGGGAGATTGGTAGTTTTTATATTTATAATCCTTATTGAAAAGGGGGAAGTTGGTATGAAGTAGATAAGACTTTTGTTGATTTTGACATGCTTCTATGGAATTTTGGGAAACTTCAAAGCTGCCTATTTTTTCTTTTGAGACCATCATCAAATTTTGAGGAATGGCTAAAGGGGTTTGATAGAGGTAATCTGTTGCAGCCTCCCAACTTTCTTTTCGTAACAAGGCTCGAATCGCAAAACTTAAAGGCAAGCCTTCGGTATTCATTTTAAGCATGGGAAGGGAATTACAAGAAATGGCTAAGGTCTTTGAAATGCCACTTAATGCAATCATTCCTGGCATAGTGAAAACAAATACATTAGGGTGTTTTAGGATGACAACTTTATTATCTCCATGAAGAAAAGGGGGAAGGTCTTGGTTGTAAAATAAAATGTTACCATCGGGTTTTGATACGGCTAAATTGGAACAACGTTCTGTTGGTATGTTGATATAATTGTAAATTTCTTCTCCTAAATTATAGCACAGTACTAAATTTCGATTGAGGTTTGCACCATCAGCAATACCGTAGAGTTCTTCTAATAGATCAGGCACTTTTTCGATGGTTTTCATCAAGGCGGTCTTTTCAAAAATAATTTCTTCCATCTCTTCAATTGAGAGATTATTGGCTGAAAACATGTGATCTTTCCAAGAATTGATTTGTTGGACTATTGCTTCTTTTAAAATCGTTCCATGTTGAACTCCATTTTGATAACTGTCCTCATACTGTTCAATGAGTACAAAATCTTGGTTATTGGAGGAATGGTTGTTGGATAGGAAAACCATTAAAACGGTTATAAAGTTGATGATAGGCATATTTTTTATGCTGTTCTGTTTATTTTGCACAAAGATAGCCCTTCATCAATCCATTAAATTGTATAATAGCGAAATTTTTCGGTGGAGTTGGTCACAAAGCAGTTATCTTTTGAGAGATTGGAAGGAGATATCCCCATAAATTGTTGACAAGATCTTATAAAATGGGCTTGGTCATAAAAACCAAAATTAAACGAAAGTTCTGTAAGGGAAGGGGAGTCAGGAACATGATAAAGATGTTCTATGATTTGTCGGAACCGAATGGTGTTGGCAAATTTTTGAGGGGGCAATCCTACACCTCGTCCAAATTTTAACTCCAATGATCTGGAGGATAAATTGATTTTTTGTAACAATTCTTTTTTGTGAAAATTAAACTCTATAAAATTTTCTTCTAAATAGGAAGAGACCAATTGGATTAATTGAGCATTTTTTTTGGCTTTCCAGTTGTCTTCCATCATAGAATTGAGGGTCATAAAACTGTTGGGGGCAAAAGTAGGTCCATTATTATAAAACATTTTTTGATAAAGTTCTTTGTTGAGTTCAGCTAAAGGAATGGTACAATTCATGGATTGTCGAAAATCAAATCCTGAAAGCAAAACGGCTGCCCAAGTCTCTAATTTTACAAAGGTCATTTGGGTTTCAGGAAGGACTTCTAACTCAAAAGGCTTGTTGATGTGTCCACCAATATAGATGCCTTCACCCCAAAGTTGTTTGTTGTTGTCAAAGTTGGTGACATAGCCATTTCCTGATACAAAGACTAACTCAATCCGTCCATCCCCGACCATATTTCCTAAGCTTTTTTGAGTGATTGAGTCCTTGTTGGTGAGTGTCCAAATTTTTTTGATGTAGGGAGACGAAATAAAGGAGTTAGTTGTCATATTTTTAAATTTGCCTATTGTTGTTAGACAAAAATAAACTAAAAAGGTAGAATCTTCTTATTTTTTAAAAACCTGATGGAAGGATTTTTGATTTTTAGGAGCGAAAGGTTGGTGCGTTGTCGTATTGGGAAGTCCCGCTATCCGTTCTCATTGCTGCTGCCACGCCCTACCGCAAGTCTTTTGACTTGTGGTGCAAAGTCAAGCAGCAATACCACTCCTATCGGGGCTAGTTGGTTAGGGACTGAACATTTGGCGTTCGGAAAGCTTGACAACCTCGACAAGATTTCTACATGAAAGCTGTCAAATGGCGGTTCATTTTTGCCACATTGAAATCAGTTCAGCTACTATGGGAAAAGACCTTAACGATCTAGCCTCGAATGAATTAAATTCTAACTTTTAATTTCAAAATTCTAAAATGGTTCAGTTACTATTGGTTGTAACCTCAACGAACTAGCCCCGATAGTAGTGGTATGAATGCGAAAATAGGACATTTTTC
>JAHDBB010000542.1 GCA_020630635.1 Chitinophagales bacterium | reverse complement strand
GCGACGAAGTACTTAACCTTTCGCTCCTAATCAAAAGAATCCTGCATACAATAATTTGAAATATCAATCGGATTGTTGGTTTAGACGAGAAGACCATCCGATTGAGAATGACTTGATTTATTAAATTATCGGACGATGCCTCTGATGTTCCAATTGACATTGACACTTCCGTCGGTTCGGACTCGGTATTGTGTCCATTCATTGTCGCCGTCTGCCCATAACCAATCGCCGTTGATGTTGGCGGGTCCGCTGTCACATCCGATGCTGGCAATGTCTGATTCGTGGTAGAGTCTTACGCCTATCCAAAGATCCTCTTCATTTATTTCTATAGAGTTATCCAAAGTATGATAGTTCCAATCTTGGGTGTCGATGTCATTGATGTCTCTGGAATAGATCAAATCGCCTGGTTCTTCGGCAGTTCCTTGTCCATAAATAACGACTTGGCAAGTGGTGGGTTCGTTGAGGATGTAAAAGGCGATTTCTTCTAATGATTGTCCTTGTAAATCTGTGGTTTGTCCTACTGTAAATCGGGCTAAGGCTTCGTAGGTTCCAACATTGAAAACGGGTGCGGTTTGGTTGGCTCCGTCATAATGTAAGTTGGCATCTTCGTATAATTCTTCGTCCTTTTTACAAGCGATAAAGCAGGTTAAAAGGCAAAGAAAGTAAAGTGTTTTTTTTAGCATTTGGATATTTTTTAGTCTGTCAGAAATAGTGGGGATTATTTTTTAGGTATAACGATTTTGTGGTGGTAAAATTACGAAAATTTGGGGGTTTATTTACTTTTTCTCTTCATATCGCTAGAATCAGGATTTTTAGGATTTTTTCGGTTCTGCTTGTGGCTTCATCCTAAAGAATGAAATAAAACTTTTTTTGGTTCTTTTGTGAGAATAGGTGCTGTCTATTCCTACGATATTCGTATATTAATTTTAAAAGCATATACCAATAGCTTGAATACTCGTAAATTTTCTTCTACTTTTAGGGCTTGAATTGTAAACAGATAATCATGATAAAAATCAAATTCGTTACTATATTATTGGGACTTTTAATATCTTTTATGGGTATTGCTCAAATAGGTTTTCAAGAACATGTTGTCATCAATGATTCTTTTGGAACCGTCAGACCTAATGCCATCGTTGCGACGGATGTGGATGATGATGGTTTTGAAGATATTGTTGCTTCTGGCGAAAGTGAAGTGGTTTGGTATAAAAACCTAGATGGATTGGGTAACTTTGGTACACACTATACTATTGAGCGTGACAACTATGGAGTCGAACAGGTTCAAGTAGCAGACTTTGATGGCGATAATGATGTGGATGTTGTTTTCTATAAAAATTATGACAATCAAATTGTTTGGTGCGAAAATATAGACGGTCAGGGTACTTTTTCTGAACCAGAAGTACTTATTACTTTTACCAATGACTTTAATTTGCGATTGCAAATAGCGGATATAGATGGTGATGAGGATGTGGATATTGGTTTTGGTAGTGGTGGGCATATTGGCTGGTTAGAAAATGATGGGCAAGCGACTTTTACCATGCAATCTTTGTTGGGAAATGACTCCAATACAGGTAATACCTATCATAGTTTTTTTATGATGGATATGAATGGTGATGATCGTTTGGATGTATTTGCAGATTTAGGATATGATTTGAGGTTATACCGACATGAAGAGGATGGTAGTGCAACCTTTTTGCAAACCATGTCCACTTTTTCTCAAGGTAAAGAGATTAATGGAGCAGATATAGATAATGATGGGGATAATGATATTGTTTTTATCTTTCAAAATGGCGGAAATGATCGAGAAGTCATTTGGTATGAAAATATAGATACGTTGGATGCTTTTACTCCTAAACAAATCTTGTTTCCTTTACCCAATCTAAATGGTACGACTAATTCTGATACCAAGTCTTTGCGTATAAATGATATGGATAATGATGGGGACTTAGATATTATTTTTCAGGAATCTAGAAACAATACCCTTTCTTTTTACAAAAACTTAGGAGACCTTGTATTTGATACAGAAGTAGTGGTTGCTGATGATTTGACTAATTTGAACTATATTGAGGTGAAGGATATGGATGGAGATGGTGCTTTAGATGTTTTAACGGCATCAAGAAGTGTTCAAATTTCTTGGTTTAAAAATATGGACGGACTCGGTAATTTTGGAGACGAGCGTTTTATCTCTACTTATGTTTACAATGTCAATCATGTAGATACTGGCGATATAGATGGAGATGGTGACTTGGATATTATTTCTTCTTCTAATGGAGATCATAAACTGGCTTGGTATCAAAACACCAATGGAAATTTTGCCGATGAACAAATCGTCATTGTAGACAGTATTTCTGAAGTTAGAAATGCATTTGCAGTAGATATGGACGGTGATAATGATCTGGATATTTTGGCGAGATCCAGACTTCATTTGGTTAATGATGTATATTCTTATAAAATTGTATGGCTTGAAAATGATGGAAGTGGAAATTTTACAGAATTATATATCATTGAAGATACTCCTAATCAAATTCATGAAATCAATTATCTGGATATTGATGGTGACAATGATGTGGATATTCTTTCTGGCGAAGAAGATGCTTTGGTCATTTATAAAAATAATGGAGATGGCACTTTTCAAACGCCAACTACATTTGAAGAAGATATATTTTACTATTTATTGAGTCTTGAAGTAGCGGACATGGATGGTGATAATGATCTTGATGTGTTAGCCGCTTATCTTACAGAGGAAATTGTTTGGTATGAAAATGTAGATGGCGATCTAAGTAATTCCCATGTTATTACAGAAGAAACCATCCTTGCAAGATCTATTTTTGCTGTGGATATTGATGGAGATGAGGACAAAGATGTGCTATTCACTAGTGATAACAATAAGCTAGGGTATTTTATGAATACAGACGGATTGGGTACATTTGGCGATTCTATAATCATCACTGAATTTCCACAAGAATATGCAACCTTATATGCGTTCGATGTTGATGATGATGGCGATAATGATCTCATCACTCATTCGCAATCGGAAGAAGCGTCCAGTATGATTTGGTTTGAAAATGATGGTTTTGCTAACTTTGGAGAAGCTATTGAAATAGCGGTCAATACCAAACGTATCCTTCGTATCACCTCTGCTGATTTTAATTCGGACGGTACACCAGATTTGTTAACTTGTTCTTATGAAAATGACCAAATTGCTTGGTATGAAAATTTAGGATCGTTTTTAAATACCATTTCAGGAGTCGTGCATTTAGATGCAGATGCGGATGGTTGTACAGAACAAGATCAAGCTTTGGAAAATATTTTGATTACCACCACCAATGGAACGAATACATTTTCAACCTTTACACAAGCGGATGGGAGTTATACTTTGCCTGCCAATCAAGAGACTTTTGAGACGAGTATCACTTCTGCCCTACCCACCTATTACACCAGTAATCCAGCAAGCCACAATTATGATTTTATCGGACAATCGGGCGTAGTCAGTAATTCAGATTTTTGTGTGGAAGCAGATCAAACCATTAATGATTTAAACATTAGCCTTTATCCCTCATTGGATGATCCAAGACCTGGTTTTAATACGACTTATCAATTGATGTATCACAATGAAGGAACGACTGTTTTGAGTGGTAATGTTGTGTTTGAATTTGATGCGACCAAGATGCAATTTTTGAATGCAAGTGAGGTGATTGCTTCTCAAACCGATAATTCTTTAACTTTTGACTTTGTTGATCTTCTCCCTTTTGAAAGTCAGACCATTCATTTAGAGTTTAATGTATTGCCTCCACCGACGACCAATATTGATGATATATTGAATTTTACGGCAACGGTCAATCCTGTGACGGACGATTTTACGGAAGAAGACAATGTATTGAATTTTAGTCAATTGGTGATTGGTTCTTATGATCCCAATGATATTTCGGTTTTAGAAGGCGAGTATATTTTATTGGAAGATGCCGATCAGTATTTGCATTATTTGATTCGTTTTCAAAATACAGGAACAGCGAGTGCGATTAATGTCAGAGTCGAAAATATTTTGGATGACAAATTTGATTGGGAAAGCATGCAATTGGAGAGTTTGAGTCATTCGGGTGAGGTCAAAATCACGAATGGCAATCATGTACAATTCATTTTCAATGATATTTATTTACCTGACAGCACCTCGAATGAACCTGAATCTCATGGTTTTATTGCTTATAAGATCAAGCCTAAAAGTGATGTGGTGTTGGGTGACATTTTTGAGAATACGGCTGATATTTTCTTTGACTTCAATCCTCCTATTACGACCAATACCGTTTCAACGGAAATCGTGGATATGATTCCGACTGCTCTTTCTGATTTGGATTTGGTTCGTTTTTCGATTTATCCGAATCCTGCTTATGAGCAACTCAATGTGACAAGTCAATTGCCTATTGATGCTATTTCTATTTTTGATGTTTATGGGAAGTTGTTGGTTGCTGAAAAGTTGGTTAATCCACAGACTGATTATCTATTGGAGGTTGGG
>JAHDBB010000541.1 GCA_020630635.1 Chitinophagales bacterium | reverse complement strand
TTGACTCAAAATCTCTTTTTCCGAAATGCTGGACTTATTTTTTAATCGTTACTAAAATACGCTGAATGAACGAATGAATAACATTCTAAAAATCATATTGATTGCTTTACTGTTGATTATAATCGCCTTTGCCCTCTATTATTTGAGTGCAATCGTGGCTTATATAGTCGTTGCAGGCGTATTATCCTTATTGGGGCGACCCATTATGAGTTCTTTAGAGTCTATTCATATAGGAAGCCATATCTATCTTCCTCGTACAGTATGTGCCATATTGACCATCGTATTTTTCTATCTAATTGCGGCCCTTTTTATCGCTGCATTTGTACCTCTGATTATAGAGCAGGTCAGTATGCTGGGAGACATCGACATCGACCAAGTGATTGCGAATTTGGAAGAACCTTTGAACAATCTCAATATGTTTTTGGAGAGTTATCGACTGACTCAACCAGGACAACAACCCACTGAGATTTTACAAGAGAAGCTGACGGACTTATTGGATATGGGCAATTTGACCGAATTGTTTAATCGAGCATTTGGGATTTTGACCAACTTTGTGGATGTGATCATCGCTTTTTTTGCGATTACCTTCATTTCTTTCTTTTTCTTGTCAGACAAAGACCTTTTGTACAACTTGGTTTTTTCGATGGTTCCCAAACACTTTGAGGTCGGTTTTGACAATGTGGTGAACCAATCCAAAGAATTGTTGACCCGTTATATTTATGGTGTGTTGACACAAGTAACGGTGATCGCTGCTTACATCACAGTAGCCATGTTTATCGTCGGAGTCGAAAATGCTTTGTTGATTGGATTATTTGCGGGTTTTATCAATATTATTCCCTACTTAGGACCCTTTATTGGCGTTTCTTTTGGATTGTTTGTAGCCATTACCACCAATTTGAGCTTGGAGTTTTATACAGGTTTGATGCCGATTATTTTAAAAGTCGTGGTGGTTTTTGTCTCCATGCAAATCTTGGATAATATGGTATTGCAGCCTTTGATCTTCTCCAATAGTGTACGAGCCCATCCTTTAGAAATTTTTATATTGATCTTGACGGCTGGAACCATCGCAGGGATACCTGGTATGATTTTGGCCATTCCTTCCTACACGATTTTTAGAGTAGTTGCCAAAGAATTTTTGAGTGAATTTAAGGTGATCCAAAGTTTGACCAAAAATATGTAAAGTGGATTTAATGTGATTTTTTTCTACTAAAACGCTCTTTTTTGTTTAAAAATGAAGATACAAGCCATTTTTTTCATCAAATGATTTTAATCTATACAGTTTTTTATTATTTTTAGGATTCATCAATTTTTGTTTTATCTAATGACCCAAAACTAAAACTGTGAATAGAAGTGGCTTATTAAGATTGGATGAAGATGACGTAGCTTTTATTATGGGCAAATGTTTTCGATACTTTACGGCTATCATCAATGGGAACTACTGCAATGATTGTAAAAGTACACATACTTCTAAACTGACCGATTATGACATTTTTTTAGATGCGTCCAATAATATCCTGATTTATGGACGTTGTGACCGTTGTACATCCTCCATTAAACGGTGTATTGAAACAGGTGAGAAGATCGGTCCGAATGAACGGGCTGAAATTACTTGGACGGTTAAGGTCGAATTATTGGGTGGTAGTACAACCTAATCACATTTTACATCAAGCTTGTGTAACTTGCCAAGCGAGTTCCTGCCTATTGTACGTCTTGTTGACTCACACATTTATTTTTTCCTCGTATATATAATGTTTTTCTTTTAGGAGCGAACGGACTTAGCTTCGTCGTGATGGCAGGTCCCGCTATCCGTTCTCATTCGTGTCGCCAACGTTTTAGGAAGCCAACGCTTCACACGAATACCACTTCTATCGGGGCTAGATGGTTCTGGACAGAACTTCTAAATGGGGAAATTAATATTTTTGATCGAAAACTTTCTTGTATAGAATAAAAATCACTGGTAGAACCGCATTCGTGTATTGGTCGCAAAAAATCACGAAATGAACGATAAAAATCCCTTTCGTCCCTATTTCATAAACGTTGAGACCTTTGAAAAATAGCCCCGATAGGAGTGGTATCACCAATGCGTGTTGGCAAAAGGGTTTGGGACGCTTGGTGATAAGAACGGATAGCGGGACTTGCCAATACAACGAAGCTCCCACAGTTCGCTCCAAAAAAACAAAAATCCCCCAACCATCCAAAGACGATTGAGGGATTAAATATATTAGGTATTATCTACAACATAATTATTTTCTGATAACTTTAAGGGTTTGTGATTCACCTTTCATTTGTACCTTGATATGATACATACCTGCTGGTAGATTAGATAAGTCAACCACTTCTTGATTCCAACCTTCTTGCGCCAATGAACGTTGTTCAGACACCAACGCCCCTGTCGAAGAGTAGATCATCACCGCTTTTTCTAAAGATTCATTCGCCACAATATTGAGGTAAACAACATCTTGCGTGACTGTTGGGTAAGCATTTTCCACACAGAAAATCTCACTATCACATCCTATATTTTGGGTATTATCTTCTCTATATCCGTAGTTATAGGAAGAACCTTGAACATAGTAATAAGCCGTACTTACACAACCATTAGCATCTGTGACTGTCAAGTAAAGATGTGCGCTTCCAGGATAGTTATAAATGTAAAGCGATTCACCATAGTAGCTACCGGCGATCGCACAATTGCCGCTGATTTGCCACATATAATTGTAAGGACCTGTACCACCCGAAACAACCGCATCAAACGCATTGACTGTATAAGCTTGACAATAACCACCTTGATAGTTATAAATGCTCGCATCTAAGTAGTCGCAAGGATCACAATCACCAACGGTTACATCATAAGAACAGTAATATTTATTACCACCTTCATCCGTAAACTCATAGGAAATGGTATGTGTTGATCCACCTGCTAACCAGCTTCCATCACTTGGACCGCCCACTTGTTGCCAAGAACCACCACAAGGAATTTCCATCACAAATTCAGCCTTATCATAGTTATCGAAATCAGCCCATTGACCATTTGATTTTAAAATCTTTACATGGTCTTGACCGTAATAATCATTAGGTTGATTAGGATACCAGTTTTGGTAAGAAAGCGGATCACCATTGACCCATTCAAAGCTCCCTTCTACATTGGCATCGTGTAAACCAATCCACGCTCTTGATTCCATAATAGCATTTTGGACAAAGCTATTTTCACCAGCATCATTGATGACCACCAAATGACCACCATTGGCTTGTGAATAATAATTGGCTTGATCCCAAGTATAATAATTACTTGCAGAACAGTAGTAATGACTGCCATTGTATGCTCCAATATAGACAAAGCCTGGAATATAACCACCTCCATTGTTGCATTCGTCAATTCCACAAGAAGGATCAAAAGAAGGTGTTTGAAGATGAAGAGTTGCTCCACCATTTTCACATGCCAAAGTCATGTCACTTGGACATTGTACACAGTCGAAGTTGCATTCATTGACCGTCACATCGAATGAACAAGTATACGTATTTCCATCATCATCGCTGTATTCATAAGTGATGGTCGTTGTTGTATTTTCATCAAAGAAACTACCAGAAGGCGGACCAGCGATTTGTTGCCAGTTACCCGATTCACAAGGAATTTCCATCACACATTCATAACGATAATTGTGATCTCTATCTGTCCATTCACCCGTACTTCGTTTGATTCTAGTATAATGCTCTGTGCCTCCTAAGTTATTCGGTTGTCCAGGTTCCCAGTTGGTATAAGAGCTATTTTCTCCACTAACCCATTCAAAGTTTCCTTCAGAATTAATGTCATTGTAACCAATCCAAGCATTTTTCGTCATTAAGAAATTTTGTATAAATGAGTTCTCACCAGCATCATTAATCGTTGCTAAATGCCCTCCACTATTTTGACATAAGTTATTAGCTTCGTGCCAAGTATAACCACTATAAGATGAGCAATAATAATGACTACCATTATAAGTTCCTGCATAAATAAAGCCTGCAATTTGTGGTGCATTGCTACAATCATCTGCTGCTGGACAATTAGGATCTAAAGTAGGTTCATTCCAATGTACTGTTGCACCCGAATAAGAGTCACATTCAGCCACTATATCATCAGGACATTCTGCACAAGTATTACTCGCATCACAATTACAAGTAGCCTCATTAAAAGTCGTACCTGTTGGACAATTATTAGCATTTACAATGACACAATTAGCGGCATCAAATGAGTCGGTAGTCAAAGGACACCCATCATCCACATTAGGTTCAGCATTCACGATGACACAATTAGCGGTATCGAACGAGTCAGTCGTAAGCGGACATCCATCATCCACATTAGGTTCAGCATTAACAATGACACAATTAGCGGCATCAAACGAGTCAGCCGTAAGTGGACAACCATCATCGACATTTGGTTCCGCATTAACAATGACACAATTAACATCATCAAATGAGTCGGTCGTCAAAGGACAACCATCATCTACGTTTGGTTCAGCATTAACAATGACACAAT